>JAQGHJ010000039.1 GCA_028288905.1 Phycisphaerales bacterium
GCCAATCCGCACTTCGCCTTTCACTCCGACACTCCCCCACCCCGTCACCCCGACACTCCGCTTTCCGACGCCCCGCTTTTCCCTTCCCACCCGCCCCCGAAGGCACTTACACTTGCGGGCATGGCGCAGGCCGTTTCGGAGGAGCTCCCGTCCACGGTATCCCCGTCCGCGACGCCCGCGCCCGCCGGGCGGCCGCGCGGCGACCGCATCCTCGTCGTCGAGGACGACGCGGACCTCGGCGGGCTGCTGTGCGACCTGTTGGCGACCGAGGGGTACGACCCGGTCCGGGTGGACGACGGGGCCGAGGCCGTCCGCCGCGTCGCGGCCGACCCGCCGGACGCGGTCGTGCTCGACGTCATGCTGCCCGGGCTCGACGGGTTCGAGGTCTGCCAGCGGCTGAAGTTCCGCCGGGAGACGAACGCGATCCCGATCCTGATGCTGACGGCGCTCGACGACGCCAAGGCCCGCCGCACCGGCCTGCGGGTCGGGGCCGACCGGTACCTGACCAAGCCGTTCGAGCCCGACGAACTGCTGCGGGAGATCCGCGAGACGCTCGAGCACAGCCGCCAAGCCGCCGCCGGCGGCGTCCACACCGCCATCCAGTTCCAGATGCACTCGGACGGCCGGCTCCGCGAGCAGCTCAACGACATGCTCAGCGAGCTGTTCGTCCAGACCCCGCTGAGCGAGGAGGACGTCGGCCGGATCCGGTACGCGGTGCTGGAGATGGTGCAGAACGCGGTCGAGTGGGGGAACCGCAACCGCCAGGATCTGGAGGTGTCGGTCAGTTACGAGGTGACCCGGGACGCGGTGAAGTTCGTCGTCACCGACCAGGGCGAGGGGTTCAACCCGACCCACGTCCCGCACGCGGCCAACGAGGACGACCCGGTCGCCCACATGGGCATCCGCGAGAAGCTCGGCCTCCGCGACGGCGGGTTCGGCATCCTGATCAGCAAGGGGATGGTCGACGAGTTCAAGTACAACGACGCCGGGAACCAGGTGACGCTCGTCAAGCACTTCGGCGGGCGGAAGCCGGGGTGAGATTTCTTCGGGAGCCCCAACGGGGCGGCTCAACCGTAGCCTAGGGCGCGAGCCCTAGGTGGGTCGTGGCGCGTGCGACTTGAGCCCCGAAGGGGCGAGTCAAGGGACCGTGGTGGTGGCCCGCACACCGCGCCGACGCACCGCCACTCTGACGGACAGCTCTCGTGCGATCGCCGTCGATCAAATCCTCCCCACGCGTGAAGTCCGGCCGGCAATACGCGGCCGAGCACTCGCTTCCGGCGCCGCGGGATCTCAACTCGCCCCGCGACACCACACGGGTATTCCGCAAAAACCCTGGGCCTACGCTCCGGCACTTCGTGCAGGTCCGACACGTCCGTGCGTTCGTCGAAATCCTTCCCGACTGGACGACCCTGTCCGCGGGGCTGAACGCCATCCTCTTGGCCCCGCCGCCCCGGCCTGGAGTTGACGGCTTCCACCGGCCCGGGCTCGTCGCGATCTGCGCCCAACCTCGGAACCCGCACTGGGTCGTCACCGACGAACGATACGTTGACGCCCACCGGGACCTGTTTGACCGCCTCGGCGTCCCGATCGAATCCACGCCTGACGGCCACGCCCTTCGGTTCACCGAGCAGACGCTCCGCGCGTACCAACTGCTTCACGTCCTGCTCCACGAGCTCGGCCACCACCATGACCGGATGACGACGCGGTCGAAGCGGGAGGCGTCCCGGGGCGAGCCGTTCGCTGAGCTGTACGCCCGGTCGCACGGTGACCGCATCTGGGCTCGGTACTTTGACCTGTTTCCCGATTGAGCACGGGCGGGATAGGCCGGCGGTTGAGCCGCCCCCTCGGGGCTCCGGTTGCTTCCGCCCCGGTTGTCCTAGGGCTGGCGCCCCAGGCTATGGTTGAACCGCCCCGTTGGGGCTGGCGTCGTCCGGCCGGTCTGCATTTGTGGCCCGCTCCCCCGCCAGCCGCCCCGCCGCGATCCGCACCGTCTGGCAGTGCAGCTCGGCCGTCATCCCGTCTACCTTGTTGTACCCTCCGCCGTACAGGACGACCGTCGGAACGCCCCACCCGCGGAGCAAGTCGATCGTGTACGCGTCCCGCCGCGCCATGTCCGCGGTCGACAGCCGCATCTGGCCGAACCGATCATCAACGTGGCAGTCCGCCCCGGCGATGTAGAACGCGACGTCCGGCTCGAACCGTTCCACCGCCGGCGGCAGCGTCGAGTCGAGCCGGTCGAAGTACTCGTCCGCTTCGGCCCACCGGGTCAGCTCGACGTCCTGGCTGCCCGGCACCTTCGTGCTCGGGTAGTTTTTGCCGACGTGGACCGAGTACGTGAACACGCCCGGGTCGTTCGCGAAGATCGCGTTCGTCCCGTTCCCCTGGTGGGCGTCGAGGTCGACAACCATGCACTGGACGAACGGCTCGTCTTGCTGCAACGCCCGGATCGTGACGGCCACGTCGTTGAATACGCAGAACCCCTCGCCGCGGTCGGGGAACGCGTGGTGGGTGCCGCCGGCGAGGTTGGCCGCGACGCCGTCCTCCAGCGCCGCCCGGGCGGCAGCGAGCGTGCCGGCGGTGGCGGCCCGGCTGCGGGCGGCCAACGCCGGCGTCCACGGCAACCCGAGCCGCCGGGCAGTGATTTCGTTGTACCGTCCGGTCATGATCGACTCGACGTACGCCGGGGTGTGGACCCGCAGCAGGTCGGCGTCCGAGATCGACCCGGGGTCGAGGACGGCAGACACCGTCCCGTCGGCCACCAGCGCCGCGGCCGACGCCGGGAACTTGCTCATCGGGAACACGTGCCCGGGCGGGAGCGGGGCGAAGTACCGGGCGGACGAGAACGCCCGTAACGGCCGGGCGGCCGGGATGGCTGAAATGGCCGGGATGGCGGTCCAGGGATTGGTGCCGGCGGGGTCGGTCATCGGGAGCATGGTAGGTGCGGGACCGCCCGGCCCGCCCCGCGGCTGTCATCCTGAGCGGAGCGAAGGACCTCTCGCCCACCGCGCGGCTCGACCAGAGGTTCAAGGACAGCGGACTGTGAATGGGTGGCCCGCGCCGCCGGTGCGCGCCGCTCGATCCGACCACCCTTTTACATTCCACTTCCCCATCTCTGCTGACCCGGTTGCGCGGTGGACGAGGGGCCCTTCGCTCCGCTCAGGATGACATCCGTGGGGCGAACGACGATACCCGCCGCGGCGACCGCGATTGTTTTAGGTCCTCCGCCCACACCGCCCTCGGCACACGTCGCGCAGATCCGCCGTCGGACCCCGCCGGCCGCCCACGTGTCGCACGTCGGCCGGCCGCACGCCGGGCAGGGGTGCCAGCGGGAGTGGAACGAGAACGGAACGACCGGACCCGCCGGCTCCCCGGGCTCCCCCGGCGTCACGGCTTGCGCCGTCCGCCCGTCGGCCGCCGAACCGGCGTGCGTTGGAACGGCTGCCTCTTCTTGGATCGGCATACCCGTCGGGCGACGGTGCCGCGGCTGCCCGCCGTTCAGCCGGCGGACCCACACGAACAACGCCCCGCGGCG
>JAQGHJ010000045.1 GCA_028288905.1 Phycisphaerales bacterium
GTTCGGCGCGATGGCCGCCCCGGTCGTGTTCCGTTCCCTGGAGGAGGCGGACCCGACACTGCCGACCGTGCTGTCCGTCAACCTCGACCGCCAGCACGCGGCCCTGTTGGCGATGACGGTGAACACCCAACTGTGGGCCCGGCTGGCGTGGGTGCAGCTCGTCTGCGCCGGCGGGCTGCTCGTCGCGATCGTGGTCCAGTGGGCCCTGCTCGGCGGCGGGGATAAGGCCGTTACCGTTGGGCTAATCCGGTCGGTGTTGTACGTCGCGGCCGTCGGGCTGCTGGTGTACGGGTGGCGGGTCGTCTGGCCGCGGACGGCCGGGCACCGCCGGGCGTACGTTGAGAACGCCGACGACCCCGAGGTCGCCCTCCCCGCCCGCGACCAGCTGATGCGGTCGTACCGCGAGGGCGAGGTCGTTCAGCTCGTGCTGGCCACCGTGCTGTCCGCCCTGATCCTGTTCAGCGCCGGCATGCACCGGACCGTGACCGTGTACACGAACGGGTGAGAAGGGGGAGAGCGAGGGAGGGGGCGAATGGGCGAGGGAGCCACCTTCAAACCTCGCTGCCTCTCCCCCTGTGCTCCCTCTCCTCCGATCTCCCCCTCGCCCCCTCTCTTTCTCCCGTCCCTCCCATGCCCCGTCCCGAGCCGAAGAAGGTCCGCGACCGCCGCGAGCGGGTGTCGGTGATCCTGCCGATCCTCAAGCAGCTGTATCCGGACGCCACGTGCAGCCTCGACCACGCGTCGCCGCTGGAGCTGCTGGTGGCCACGATCCTGTCCGCCCAATGCACGGACGAGCGGGTGAACATCGTCACCAAGACGTTGTTCGCGAAGTACAGGTCGGCCGCCGACTTCGCCAACGTCCCGCAGGAGGAGTTGGAGAAGGACGTGCAGTCCACCGGCTTCTACCGGAACAAGGCGAAGAACATCCGGCTGATGGCCCAGGCGCTTCTTGAGCAGCATGGCGGGGAGGTGCCGCGGACGATGGACGAGCTGACCCCGCTCGCCGGCGTCGGCCGCAAGACGGCCAACGTCGTGCTCGGTAACGCGTTCGGCACGAACGTTGGGGTGACCGTCGACACGCACGTCACCCGGCTGTCGAACCGCCTGGGGCTGACCGACCATGAGAGCGACGCGGTGAAGATCGAGCAGGACTTGGTCAAGATCGTGCCGCAGGAGGATTGGGCCCTGTGGTCGCACCTGCTGATCTACCACGGCCGGCGGGTGTGCCAGGCCCGCACCCCGCTGTGCGAGGTCTGCGACCTGCTGCCGCACTGCCCGACCGGCCCGAAGCTGATCGCCGCCAAGGCGGCGGCCGAGGCGGGAAAGGCGGTCGCCGCGGCCGCGAAGGCGGCGGGGCGGCGAAAAGGGAAGGGTGCGTGATCGGGCTCGCGGGACTGGTTCGGATGCCCCGCCCCGCCCGAAGCCGTGACGCGCGGGCCTAGCCGCTTCAGCGGCCAGGTCTTGCCCCCTCTCCCGGTTCGCCGGGAGAGGGCTGGGGTGAGGGTTCCTCGCGGCGGCGGCCGGGACCACTGACCTTGCTGCCCCGCGCGACCGGACCCTCACCCTAACCCTCTCCCGGAGTACCGGGAGAGGGGACCGGAAGCCCTCCGTCACCCGCCGCCCTGTGGCGGCGGCGAGCGTCGGCGCGATGCCCGCCGCGCCGTACACTCGCCGACATGCCCACGCTCCCGCCCGCCCCCGCCCGGATCGACCACGCCGCGATCGTCGTCACGGACGTCCCGCGGGCGGTCGCGTTCTACCGGGACGTGCTCGGGCTGGTCGAGGTCCCACGGCCGGCGTCGTTCGACTTCCCCGGGGCGTGGCTGCGGGTCGGCCCGCCCGGCCCGGGCGAGCAGTTGCTGCACCTGCTCGGGGCGGACCAAGCCGACGAGCCCGGCCGGCGGCACTTCTGCCTTTGGGTCGACGACCTGTTGGCCGCCGCCGCCCAAGTCGGGGCGCGGGGCGTATCGGTCGCGTGGAACACGACCCACAAGATCGTTGGCATCAACCGGTTCTTCGTCCGCGACCCGGACGGGAACCGCGTGGAGTTGCAGGGGCCGGACGAGTCGCCGGTCGCGGCCGGTGAGCGGGACGGTCGGTGAACGCGGCGAGAACCATCCCGTCCAACGGGACGTCCGAGAACACTCGCTCGCGCCCGGCCACAGGCCGCCGCTCCGCGGTTTCGCGGCGTCCCCCCCAATGCCGTCATCCGCGCAACGGCGCAACGCCCGTGCCGGTTAGGGTCACTCCGTCCGCGCTACGGCCCGCCGGGGATCACGCCGACGCCGCGAAACCGCGGACCGATGGCCTGCGGCCGGGCGATCAGGGTGCCGCTTTCGCACCCGGAAACGCGTGCGTATTCAATGCGGGCGCGTCCGACCCTCCGCCTCGTCCCCGGGGCGCCCTCATCCCTTCTTCCGCGCTTCCGCCACCGCGGCGACGAACTGCCGGCTCGTCTCCGTGAGCGTCGCCCAGTCCCGCTTCGCCAGCACGTCCTTACCGATCAGCGTCGACCCGGCCGCCACGGCCGCGCAGCCGGCCCGGATGAAGTCCCCGCACGTCGCGACCGACACCCCGCCGGTCGGGATGATTTGCAACTGCGGTAAGGGGGCCTTGATCGCCCGGATGTAGTTCGGCCCGAGCGTGTCGGCCGGGAACAGCTCGATGAAGTCCGCCCCGGCCTCGTGGGCGGCCAGCATCTCGGTCGGGGTGACGGCCCCGCAGATGATCGGCTTGCCGTACCGCCGGCAGACGGCGATCACGTCCGGCCGCATGACCGGCGTCACGACGTACTCCGCCCCGGCCAGCATCGCCAGCCGGGCCGTCACCTCGTCCAGCACGGTGCCGACGCCCATCAGCACCTGATCGCCGAGCTCCTTCGTGACCGCCCGGATGACGTCGATCGCGTCCGGGGTGGTCATGGTCACCTCCATCGCGACGACCCCGCCGGCCGCCATCGCTTTGGCGGCATCCAGCAGCTGCGCAGAGCTGTCGGCCCGGATGACGGCGACGATGCCGGGGTTCAGGAGGCGGTGGGTGATCTCGTGCTTGGTCATCGGTGAGGTCGGTGGTCGGGGCGAGTTTTGAGGCGGAGGGCGAGACGCGGCTGGGTGGAGCCAGTTTACGAGGTGGCGGATTCAGGAGCTGTCAAGGCAGCAGTTCGTCGATGGCGAGGTCACCGACATCCCCGCCATCGACCCTCACCGGTATCCGCTGGCCCGGCGTGTACACGCGCCGGCGGGCGTATGCGGCCGAGGCGGGGTCCGGCTGCTCGTACACCTCGACCTGCCGCTCGATGAGGTTCACGATCCAGTAGACGAGGACGCCGGCCCGGGCGTACCCCCGAAGTTTGAGCGTCCGGTCCCGGGCCAACGACGAGTCGGCCACCTCGACCACGAGCGGCGCGTCCGCCGGCCCGGGGTGACAGTCCGTGTACTCGTCGTCCGTCCCGCGGACCACGGCGACGTCTGGCTCCGGTTCGCCGTCCGCCAGCGTGACCGGCTCTTGAACCCGGGCGTAGTAACCGCCTGGCAGGACGGCGTTCAGGTGCGACTGCACCCGCCCGGTGGATTTGGAGTGCAGCGGGTTCTTCGACATCTTCACCACCAACATGCCTTCGAGCAGCTCAACCGGGTCGCCGTCGACCAAGATGCCCTGGCGGATCATGTCGTGGTACTGCCGGACGCTCAGCCGGAAGACGAAGTCTTCCGTCACGCCCGCCGCAGGTGGAGGCGGGGGAGCGGATGCCGGGAGGGGGGCGACTGACATCGGACCACCGTTGGGGTTGAAGGCTCAGATCAATTCTTCGGTTCGCCCTCGAAGAACGCAAGCCACCCCTTCCCCTCCGCCTCCCGCTTGAGCAGCAGGGCTAGCTCGCGGGCGTGGTAGTCGCCCCACATGCTCGACTCGCCGCACGGCACGCGGCGGCCGGGCGGGACGTGGTCCCACCCGTTCGGCCGGTGGTAGACGCTGTGCAGCACCAGCCCCTCGTGGGCCGGGTCGGCCGACAGGTACGGCTCGGCCAGCGCCGTGCGGGCGACGGTCAGCCCGGCCTGCCAGTACCGGGCCGCCTTCTCCGCCATTTTCGCCGCCGCGGCCGCGTCGCCACCGCTGGCGGCCCGCTTCAGGTAACGCCCGAGCCGCAGCAGCCCCTGGGCGGCGATGACGGCGGCCGAGCTGTCGACCGGCTCGTGGTCGTTGTACGGGTCGGCCGGGCGGCTCAGGTAGTCGCCCATCCGCGCCAGCCCCGGGGCCCCGGTGTCCCAGTACGGGACGCCGTCCGTCGGCGTGTGTTCCAAGTAGAAGTCCGCCACCGCCTCGGCCGTCGCGAGGAACCGCTGCAGCACGGCCGCCTTGCCGCCGTGCCTCGCGAACGCCGGCTCCGACTCGGGGCGGGTCGCCAGGAACTCCAACTGCTCCGGGTAGCCGCACAGAATCCAGGCCAGCCCGCGGGTCCAGGTGC
>JAQGHJ010000271.1 GCA_028288905.1 Phycisphaerales bacterium
TCCACCAACTGACCTTGTCCCGGACGGCGAACAGGATCGGGTCGTCGTCCAGCATCTGCCGCCCAGCGAGGAACCACACGCGGCTGACCCAATACATCAACAGCGGGCACAAAAGCCAGAGGAAGAATGGCTCGGCGTACAGCCGGCCGGCCGCCCCGGACGCGTCGTTGATGTACAGCGCCAGCACGAGGACCGCCAGGTACCCGCTGGCCGGACCCGCCCCCTCGATCACCCGTAGGTCGTCCAGCGTGTAGTTCCGCCCGCTCGCCTTCGTCCGCCCCTCGGCCGCCATCAGCTGCAGCTCGGAGTAGCGTTTGGCGAACGCCAGCGAGACGAAGAAGAAGATCGAGAACGCCAGCAGCCACCGGCTGATGCCAACCCCGGCCGCCTCCCCCCCGGCCAGCAGCCGGAGCGTGTACAGCCCGGCGAGCACGAACACGTCGACGAGCAGCTTCCGCTTCAGCCATAGCGCGTACGCCAGGCTGAGCGACACGTACAGCCCCAGCACCAGTGCGAACCGCGGCGGCAGCAGGGCGCAGATCCCGGCCATGGCGGCCATCAGGCTGGCGACCATCGGGAGGCCGAAGGCCGTCGGCAGGGCGCCGGACGCGAACGGCCGCCGCCGCTTCGTCGGGTGGGCTCGGTCGGCTTCGAGGTCCCTCAGGTCGTTCACCAAGTAAATGGCCGACGCGGCCAGGCAGAACGCGGCGACGGCGGCGACCGCGCGGGCCCACTGCCACAAGGGGTCGCCGAGCGGGTCCGGGTGGTCCCAGGGCAGGCGGTGGGCGAGCAGGAGCGGGACCGGGACGAGCGCGTTCTTCACCCACTGGTGCGGGCGGAGCGCCCGGACGGCCGGGCGGACGA
Source organism: Phycisphaerales bacterium (assembly GCA_028288905.1). GTDB lineage: Bacteria > Planctomycetota > Phycisphaerae > Tepidisphaerales > Tepidisphaeraceae > Humisphaera. The sequence goes on from JAQGHJ010000271.1 coordinate 865, forward strand.
ACGCGACGGCCCCGCCGCGGCGGGAAGGCAGGAGTTCCATCGGGAATTCGATCGCGTGCTGCTGCATGGGGAAGCCCGGTCGTTGTGGTCGTCGTCGTTCGTTCGTCCAGTCAGGACATCCGGTCTCGTCCGGCCGGGTCGTCACGGCCATGCGGCAGTCGCCGCGGACACGCGGGCGGCGGCCGGCTCCCGTTCGCCCCTGGCACCCGGCGACGCCACCGCCGTCCGCCGGGTGAGCCGCGGCGAACGCCACATCCACCACGCCAAGAACCCCCACAAGAGCCCGACGGCGAACAGGTGCCGGCTGGCCAACAGGACCCACCCGCCGTGGTGCCCCATGCCCTCGAAGTGCGCCCGGGCCGCGGTCACGGCCGCGGCCAGCAACACCGGCGGGATCCAGAAAGTGGCCGCGGCGGCGCGGGCCGGGTCGCGGCCGTGTCCCGCCGCGTCCGGGGCCGCGCCGGCCAGGAACGCCAGCAATCGCAACGACACGATGACCGCCGGCAGCGCGAACACCAGGTGGTGGTGCCAGGACAGCGGGGCCACCATGAACGTCATGGCCAGCGCGAGCGACCATTCGAGGTCGATCGGCTCGACGGGCCGGGGGGCCCGGGCAACGTCGCCGGCCGCCGCGGCACCCTGGTCGCGGTCCCGTCGGACGGACCACCACGCCACCGCGAGCGTCCCCGCCACCACCAGCCCGCAAAGGGCGTATGCCGTGGCGCGGGCCGCCGCCGGCGAGTACCACAGGGCCGGCTTGTACTCCTTCTCCATGAAGAGCCGGGCGGCGAACCCGTTGATGCTCTGGTTGCCGTAAGCGCCGGGCCCGAACAAGTTGAACGGCGTTTGGCCGTACCCGCCGGTAGGCAGCACGTTGCGGGCCCAGTCGCCCCAGACCGACCCGGGGAGGACGGCCCACGCCAGGGCGGTGGCGGCCGCCAGCAGCCCGCCCACCCAGGCCGCCGCTCCGTACCGCCGCCGCATCACCAGGAGCGGGACCAGCAGGACCGGGTACGTCTTGAGCAGGACCGCGAACGCGAGGGGAGCCGCGACCGCGACGTTTGGGGCCCCCCGCTTCATCGCGTCCCAGGACAGGCAGGCCGCCAGCAGCACGACGAGGTTGATCTGCCCGTGGTCGACCGTCCGTGCCACCCCGAGCGACAGCACGACGTACAGCACCACGGCGAGGGTCCCGATCTGGGCCATCGGCCCCCGCAACCCGAACCTCATGATCCGGAACAGGAACACGTACAAAAAACCGACCAGGCACAACTCGTTCACGCCGAGCATCGCCAGCCGGGCATGTTTGTAGGACAGGTGCGACAACGGGTAGAAGGCCAGCAGGCTCGGCGGCGGGTACAGGTAGGGGTAGACCTTCTGCCCGGACGCCTGGGTCGCCGCGGTGAACGCGTCGACCGTGTATGGCGAAGCCCGATGTTGGAACGTGACCTGGGCCCCCCAATAGAAGGACGGGAAGTCCATGCTCTTCCAAAGCATGTACCCGTAAGACGCGTGGTCGACCGCAACGTAGAGGGCCACCAACAGCCACGGGATGTACCGGAGTTTCATGGCGGGCCCCAACGCATCCCTCCCCCCGACGCGAGTCATAAAGGCTGGCACGCGGCCCGGCCGCCGGTCGATGACGCCGAACGCGTCGCGCCGCCGGGCGGGCCGTACTTCTTTGAGGCCCGGCGGGGCCCGTTTCGTCAACCATCGGGACGAGGAACACGGAGACGGCGGCAAGGTCCGTCCCGATCTGCGCGGTCGTGGGATGTTCGCCGTCGGCCGTCCATCGGTCGACCCGGGATAACGCTGACTCCGAGGCGGGAATTCCGGCAGTGCCGGCGGCTTCGTCCCTGTCCGTCTGAACGGACGGCTGCTTCCGAGTGGCGGGCGGGACGGCCGTCGGGGCTCGGACCGCTCGCG
>JAQGHJ010000066.1 GCA_028288905.1 Phycisphaerales bacterium
GGCAGGTATCCGGCTTTGCGAACCGTGCGACCTATACGCAGGGCCGGTGTATGGGGACAGCTCAAAGCCGGCCGCCCGGGAGCAAGTTGGACTGCCGGTTAGGAGATCAGCCAAGTCCCAACCCAAGGACACATCGCGACCGCACGCCTTCGTGCCGGCCCGCGCATCTTCGAGATTCCACGACCGCGGGGCGGCATTACGACGCGACGCCCTCCGAGCTCGCAGAGCGCCCTAGCCCGCGGCCCGAGGAGGCCGGTGGCCGGCTTCTCGGCGGTCCGCCACCCGTGGCTCGCAGCAACTACCGACGGCGGCAGCGGCGGGCCGCGGGGCGGTGTGCCCGGTGCGGGTACGACCACCGGGCGAACCCCGGCCGGTGCCCGGAGTAGGGCCAGAGCCGAAGGCAATCCGACTTCAAATCGAACCATTTACCGACCGAGGCGATCGTTGGAACGGCGTGGCCGGTCGAACGCGAGCGGCGGTTGCGGCCACGCAAGGACGCAGTTTGTAACGCGGTGCAAAAATTGCCCATTGCTTGAACTGCGGAACCCAGCGAGTCGAATGAAGGCCCGCTACCAGCCCCAGATCCTACCGGGTCACCTCCCGCTGTACCGCGATCTCATGCGAAAAACGCTAAGGAATGATGAGGTTTGCGATCGCGGAGTGAGGCCAGTAAACTGCAGCCCAGTCACAGGTTTCGAAGCTTACGGTAAGACTTCCTGACCTCTCTGATAAGGACGAGGTCGGTGGTTCGAATCCACTCGGGCCCATTCGGAACCGACGCAAGTTTAACGACTTGGGGCGGTTTTTTGTTTGCTCCCGCCTGTCCCGAGTCCCCTCTGCCACTATTCTAATCCGAGTAGCCTTGGCGGATCGCTTTGGCCTCGCTCCCGTGCCCCCGCATTTACGGCGGGTTAACGGCAAGGTCGAATAAGCGACGTTCGGAGTTGTCATTCAAGCGGCTGGCCGAAGGCCAGACGCGCAGTCGCTGGTTCGGGCGGGTCGAGACGACTCCCCACGGGCCGGCGGCGGTGACGCGGCCGGGGGCCGGTTCGTCGGCGTTGCCGGCCCCCGGGGTTTCCGCCCGTCGACGGGCGGGGCACCCGCACGAAGCGGTGCCTGCCGTCAGGGCTACGTGGGTCGTAAACATTAGCCTGGCGATCCCGCTTGGGTTCACTACGTTGAGCGGCATGTTTAAATCGCTCGCCGCCGCCGTCCTGTCCGTTGCCGCCGCCTACGCTCTGCCCGACCGCGCCGCGGCGGGGACGGAGTCGGCGGCGTCCTACTGGGTGTGCGTCAGCAACGAGCGGTCGGGCGACGTCACGATCATCGACGGGGCGACAAACGCGGTCGTGGCCACCGTGCCGGTCGGCAAGCGGCCCCGTGGGGTCCACGCCGCCCCGGACGGCAAAACGCTGTACGTCGCCCTGAGCGGGAGCCCGATCGGACCGCCGCCGAAGCTCGACGCCCAGGGCAACCCGATCTTCGCCAAGGGCGGGGCGGACGACGATGACGACGACAAAAATGCCGACCGCGCGGCCGACGGGATCGGCGTCGTCGACCTGTCCGCCCGGTCGGTCGTCCGCAAGCTGTCGGCCGGGTCGGACCCGGAGCAGTTCGCGGTGTCGGCCGACGGGGCCCGGCTGTACGTGGCGAACGAGGACGTCGGCACGGCCACCGTCCTGACCGTCGCCGACGGCAAGGTCGAGCACATCGTCCCGGTGAAGAAGGAGCCGGAGGGGGTGGCGGTCACGCCGGACGGGCGGCAGGTGTACGTGACGTGCGAGACCGGCGGTGAGGTGTTCGTGATCGACGTCGCGACCCACCGGGCGGTGGCCGAGATCAAGGTCGGCGGCCGGCCGCGGAGCGTGGCGTTCCTGCCGGACGGGAGCCGGGCGTTCGTCCCGTCCGAGTCGGCCGGCGTCCTGCACGTGATCGACACTGCGGCCCGGGCCGAGGTCCGGAGCGTCCGCCTCCCGCCGGGGGCCCGGCCGATGGGGTCGGTCATGTCCCCCGACGGCAAGCGGCTGTACCTCAGCACCGGCCGGGGCGGCGCCGTACTAGCCGTCGACACCGCGACCTGCCAGGTGACGGACACGATCAAAGTGGGGGATCGGCCGTGGGGCATTGCCCTGTCGCCGGACGGCGGCCGCCTGTACTCGGCCAACGGCCCCTCGGACGACGTCTCAGTCGTCGACCTCCGGGCGGGCAAGGAGGTCGCCCGAATCAAGGCCGGCCAGTCGCCCTGGGGCGTGGCGGTCGTGCCGAAGGGCAGGTGACGGCGCGACGACCGGACGGCCACGACGCCGTGCCCGCGAGGTCGATCAGTCGGCGACGATGAACGTCTGCTGGGCGGTGACGCTCCGCGTCGCGCCCGGCTTGAACGCCTTCGCCCGGACCGTCGTCGGTCGGCCGACGTCGATCGGCTCTTGGTAGACGGCCGCCGACGCGGTCGGGACGCTGCCGTCGAGCGTGTAGCGCAGGACGGCGGCCGGGTCGTCGTGCGACAGCCGGACGCGGACGGTGCCCGGGAACGTGCCGCCCGGCGGGTCGATCGTCGGCGGGGCCAGGACCGCCGGCCCCGGCAGGCTGCGGACCCACTCCCGCACCAGGGCGGCCCCCCGGGCGTCCAGCACCTCGTGCCCCAGCGGCGGCATCTTCGGCTGCTCCAGCGTCGTCAGGCGTGTCAGCAGGGTGGACCGCCACTCGTCGTTCGGCGCGATCACCCGCGCCCGGTCCACGCCCAGGTCGATCATCACCGGCCCGCCAACCAAGTTTTGGGCCGCGAGCGGCGCTTCAAACCGGGCGTCGAACGAGCCCGGAGACCCGCCGGGGCGGTGACAGTGGGCGCAGTTCGCGTCGAGGTACGACCGGGCCCGGGCCTCCAAGCTCGCGGCGGAGTCGTCGGCGGGGGACAGCTTCGGCACCCCGGCCAGGCCCGCCGCCGGCAGCCGCGGCTCGAACAGTCCCAGACGGTCCCAGGCGACGAGTTGGTTCTCGGTGAACGGGTGCTCGGTCGGGCGGTCGGCCCCGCCGACTGTGGCGGGCGGCGGGGCATCCCGGTTCAACTGCCGCGCGTTGATGCCCAGCACGTACCCGGCGGCGGCCGTGTGGCACACGCGGCAGTCCGCAGGGCCCGGGAAGTACCAGGGCCGCTGGCGGCGGCCGTCCGGGCCGTCCTCCGCCAGCGCCTCCACGTGCCCCTCGCGGACGAGGCCGGCGTCGCTTTCGTCATCCCGCCAGCGGTAGCTGGCGCCGTAGATGCCGCCGGCGTCGTCGCGCACCAACAGCCGCGTCTCCACCCGCCGGCCGCGACCGAGACGGTCGGCGTGGGGCGGGCCGCCGGTCCCGGCCGGTAGCTCGAAGTGCTTCACGAACACCGTGCCAACCGGGAACCCCCAAGCGCCGGTCGCGGCGAAGCGGATCTTGGCCGGCCTGCCGCCGCCGCCGGGAAGGGCTACCCATCGCTGCTTCGTCGCCCCGTCCGACCAGAACGGGACGTTCACGTCGTACGCCAGGAGGCTGTCCGCCGGCGCGAGCGCGCGGAGGTTGTCGAACGTTCCCGTCTGCGAGAGTAGCGGCGGGATCGGGCCGGCGTCGTTCGGCGGCATCCGGCGGTGCCCGGCGACGGCCACCGTTGCCGGCCGGGTCGTTAGACCGGCGGGCAACGGACCCGACGGCGCGGACGCGGGAGTGCCGCGTCGGCAGGACGCGGCGGCCAGGGCACAGGTGACGACCACCGTCGCCGCACAAACGGCGCGGCGGACGGCGGAAACGGTCGGGCGGATCATCCGGCTCTCGAACATCTTCCTCGGTCATCCACGAGCGGCCGGGCCGGCCGCCCCCGACGCGGGCAGGCGTCAAACCAGGGGGGTGACCTCCGGCCGAACGGCGGGCTGTCCCGGCCGTCGTCCGGCCGGCGGTTGGCCGGTATTCGCGGCGAGCTGGCGTGCTATCCGGTCGTGCAGGACGCCGGCCGCCGCGCCCCAGACGACGTGGGCGCCGATCATGATCAGGTTGCGGCGGGCCGACTCCTCGGTGGCCGGGGGCAGCAGGCCGACGGCCGGCAGCCACCCAAGGTAACTGGCGGCCCACACGCCGACGCCGAACGCGCTCCCCTTGACGGCCGGCGGGCCCGGCAGCCGGCCGGCGGTGGCGGCGTACGCCGCCCCAGCCGCCGCCCCGAACGCGAAGTGGGC
>JAQGHJ010000084.1 GCA_028288905.1 Phycisphaerales bacterium
ATCTTGGTTGGAAAGTGATTGCTGGCTTCGGCGACTTGTATGGCCAACAAAAACCGGTCGAGTCCTTCTCGTGATAATCCTTGTTGCGATGATGGCCCGATAATAACTTCGGTCAGTAGATCGCGGACCTTCTCACCTAAGTCAAAACTCTGATACGGAATGATAACTGACCCTTTCGCACGGAATTTGACCTCTCGGTTCGACTTCTTGAGCCCGCCGATCAGTCGCCACTCGCATTCTTCCGAAAATGCCGGGTCCTTCATGGCAGAACCCAGCCGGTGCATCTTAGGGAAAAAATGGTGCCCGCAGAAGTTTGATGCTTCAGTGTACTTGTCGGCTCCATCAGCGTAAAGCCAATGACTTGCCTTGTATTCTTGTACGGTGTTGTCGATTAATTCTTGAACAAGATTTATCTGCTCTTGTCGGTCATAGGAACATCTTACAAATGTGAACAGCTGTTGGTCTGCTAGGCTACCCAAGACTGTAGGATTAAGGCCGATGCTCATTCCCCCTCTTGGGCAGTACCCTCGCCATTGGCTGAGCAGGTCGCCGCGTTCGCTTAGTGATACAATAAAGTTGTTGCCCGGCATTATTTCAAGTCGGGCTAACAGATGTTCGTATACTCTTCGCTCATTATCGTCCTGGGTCGTTTTTAGCTTTTCATTTACATAGTTTGATGCAAGTTTGTTCGCGTGGGCGAACTCCTTTGAATCGTTCAGATACCGTATATGGGTAGCCCAGAATGATTTTCCTCCTAGGATTCCAAGGGTGCCGGCTGCGTCGGAATAATGGTATAGCGTGGCGGTGGGCCGCTGAGCGTAAAACTCCTTCAGAGTTTGCATTCTGCCTCCTATGGGTTCTGGGCCGTAGCGTTTGGCCGTGAAAAATTCCGCGTAATTGTAGCATGGTTTAGGCCATCGGATTGCGACGCTTTAGTTCACGTTTGCGAATGTTCCTCGTGTTGCACTGCTTCCGAGTACGTATACGGTCGATCCCGGCCCCGCTTTCCCTTTTCGCTCGGCCATCACAGCAGCCCCCTGACTGCACAGCTCCCCAAGCACCTTTGCCCGCTGGCTTGGGTCCATCCCGTTCGTCCCCCTGGCCAGTTCCCGTGGAGTTAGGCCCCGCTCGCCGGCCGCCTCCAGGGCCGACCGGACCCGACGCAACGCGCGGCCGAACTCGCTGTCAACGACGTTCGCCCCGGCCGCGTCGGCGAAGCCGTGCGTCAACGTCTCGGCCAGCCGCACCCCGAACGTAGCGGCCGTGTGATCGATCTCAATGTCGTCCGCGTACGCCGGGCCGTCCTTCCCCGCGCCGCAGCACGCGGCAATCAGCGCGACCTTGGCGGCGTGCTCGGGCGCGCGGCTCCAGAGGCTGTCGAGCCCCCGGCCGTCCCGGGTGCCCGCCCGGTGCCCGCGGCACTCGCGTTCGAACTGCCGGAAGACGCTCTCGGCCTCGCCCGTGGCGTGGATCGTGTGCGGCTCCTTGTGGGCACCCATCAACAGATTGACGGCCGGGAGCGTGTCGTACGCCTTGACCCACTCGGCCACGGCCGCCGGGATCTCGTCGGGCGGGCCTGTGGGCGCGACGCTCTGCGGGTCCGGGTCGGGGTCCGGACTCACGAACACGAGCATGCGGTTCAGGAACCCGTTGGAGATCTCGGCCGTCGTCAGCCCGGACCAAAGCATCGTCGGCGTCGTCGTGCCGTACAGGCACGCGTTCGGCTGGTCGATGTCCTTCCGCTCCCGGCCGGCCAGCTCGGCCCCGATGTAGGTCGTCGACGCGCTGCTGAACAGGCTCATCATCAGCGGGGCGATGGCCTGCTCGTGACCGGCCGCGTACTTGCTCCCCGCCTGGCCGAACCAGTGCCCGATCTCGTCGAGTTGAAAGAGGATCGACGGGTTGAGGTGGACCGCGTTCTCCAGCGCGCTGTCCGACTTGATTCGCTCCCCGCCCAACAGCTTGGCCGTGAGCCCGGCCGCGTCGGTGATCCGCTTGACGCACTTACGGCTGTGATCCTTGCCGCACCCGCTCTCACCCACGCCCAGAGCGTAGATGTTCGACCGCAGCCCCGTGGCGGTTTGGACGCGCCGGCCGAGTACTGCCCCCCAGAACGCCAGCGCGTTGGCCAGAGCGAGCACGGGCTGGGGCTTGTAAGCGGTCGCGTTCATCCACCGCACCGTATCGCCCAGCAGTCCCGTGGCCCCGGCGTGGTCGACCGGGCGGGCCAGTGGGGCGGCGGGCTCCGCGGACTCCGGATCTGCATGTAGTTCGCCCGCCGTCCGGTCTACAGGTACGGCCGGCTCCGTCGGCCGCCAGGTTGTCGGCCAGTCGGCTTCCGCCCCGCCCTCTTCCAGCCGCGCGCCGAACTTGCCTTCGCGGTCGACGAGCTTCCGCCCCTCCGTCAGCTTCCGCCGTAGCTCCCGCTCGGACCACGCGGGGTGACACTTCGCCCCGTTGAACCACGTCAGCAGATCCCACGCGGCCGACTCCGTCAGCCCGAAGCGGAAACACTCGGCCGCCGCCCGAAGGGTCGCGTTGTGCCCGCCGCTGCCGCTGACGGCGTCGGGGATTAGCTCCATATACCGCCGGCACCGCTCGGCCGCCTCCAGGGCGGCGGACGGCCGGCCGGGCGTGGCCCGGTGGTCGACGAGCCCCGCGAGGTTGCCCGCGTCGTCGGCCGGGCGGACGGCATCGGCGACCCACGCCGGCAGCTCGGCCAACGGGATCTCGTCGGGCGTCGCCGCCCAATCGTACCGCTGCCCGTTCGGGTGGATCGACGGCGGGGCGACGACGTACCCGCCCTCCCCCCGGGTGTCGATGCCCGGGGCGAGCCTGCCTTGGCTGTTGCGGCACCCGCGGCCGGCGTCCAGAAAGTAGAGTTGGAGCCCGCCCCGGCCGGTCCCCACGGCGGCGGTGCCGATCGGCCGGCCGGCGGTGAGCCTGGCCCACTCGGCCGGGCCGTTTTTGGGCGGGGTGGCGGCCGGGTCAACGTCCTGATCGACGACCGCCAGGTTGCTGGCGGTGCCCGTGGCAAGGCCGACGTTGGCGTCGGGCCATCGCGCCCACCACTCGGCCAGCTTGGCCGGGTCGGTAGTGGCGTCGTGGCTGCCGATGCCGGCGAACGTGTGCTTCGTCCGGGGCCGGAGCGGGAGCACCCGCCAGCCGCGGGCGGCGTAGGCCAGGGCGTGAGATAGCATGGTGTCGGGGGTGGCGGTCAACGGTTCTCCGCTTTGAGCGATTCGGCAAGGTCGCGGCGAGCGGCCGCCATCTTCTTCCGACTTTCCATCCAGCAGTAGACGGTCAGGTCGTCGACCTGCTGGCGGCCGCACCCGTGGCAAAAGTGTGCGGCCGTCCGCTTCTCGGCCTTGCATTGCGGACACGATGGCGGCGGCACCCGAGCCGGCAGGGGGACGGCGGACGGGTATCGCGGCCTCCGGTCCCAGGGCAGGCGAGGGGCGTAGACGATAAGCACGCCGAGCGTCAGGAAACCGGCCACCGCGAGAACGCACCCGATGATCCCGACGACGTCTTGCGGGGTCACTTCCCCACCTTGCCCCCAAGGGCGGCTTGAACCGCGAGCCTGGCCCGCACCATCCGGCGTTGAACCTCGCACGCCAGGTCGACGGCGGCCTCTGCGTCCTCCCCGCCCCGCTCGGCCCGCCCCAGCTCCCAAAGCTCCGTCCCGTCGCACAGGGCGTCGTACGCCTGGCGGGCGGCGGCCTGGAGGCTGGCCAGTTGCTTGGCGGCGGCGGCGAGCTGTTCACGGGCGGCGTCTCTCTCCCTCGTGGCCTCCCCGAACTTCTCCATCGTCAGCTTCCACCGACGCTGCCAAAACGACGGCTTGGCAATCGCGTTCACGGCGGCTAGAAAAGTCTCCGCGTTCGCGTCCGCCCGCTTCGGCGGCGGGCCGAACGCCTCTTCGTAAGCCGAGCACGTCGGGCACCTCTCGCCCGGCGGGAACGTCGTTAGGCACGCCCGGCACAACTCGCGGGAGGCCGCTTCACCCAAGGGCAGCTGGCGGGCCGGCGGGTGCGAGCACTCCGGGCAACGCGACCCGTCCGCGGAAAACGTCGTAAAGCACGCGCGGCACATCTCGCGGAAGACCGGCTCACCCGACGACGGCGGCAGCTTCGTTTCGCTTGAACTTGACACCGATCACCTCCGTAAACCGGCCGTTCTGACGGACCCGGATAGATTGCGTCTTCTCCGCGACGCGCGCCCCCAAGAACAGATCTTGAGAAAGGGCGTCGTCGGTTGATGCGGGGATGGTTTTTCCGAACCTGGCCCGCCACCACTCCCGGGCCTTGTGCAGCGCGTACCCGGGCGGGTGGCTCAGGCAGACCCATTCCGTGTGCGACTCCAGGCCCCCCGGACCGTGGTAGGTGACCTTGATCATCGGCGGCTTGTCCGGCTTGGCGTGCCGGGTGGCCGTCACGTCGGCGACGTCCATGTCCCACGGCTCGCCGTCGGAAAGGATGGCCGCTTCCGTCCGGGCCTTGGGGTCGCTCGGGATGATCCGCTCGCTCTTCGGCGGGGCGTCGCCCGCGACGCTCGACGGCGGCGGCACCCACCCGCACGCCGGGCACTTGCCCATCGGCTTGGGGTAGTGTTCCTGGCACGCGCGGCACGTCTGCATTGCCGGGCGGTTGCCCTCCAGCATGTCGAGCGGGCCGTGCCGGCTGACGTTGCCGGCGAAGTCGAGCACCAGGCAATCGGCCTTGCTCGGGTGGGTGCGGAGCCCCCGGCCGACCTGTTGGTAGTAGAGCCCTTGCGACTCCGTCGGCCGGATCAACACGACGGCGTCCACCGTCGGGGCGTCGAACCCCTCGGACAGGATGTTGATGTTGGCCAGGGCTCTGAGGTTCCCGGCGACGAACTCCCGGGCGTAGCCGGTCCGCTCCGCGTCGGGCGTCCCGTCGTGGATGACCGGGCACGCCCATCCGTACAACGCCAGGGCTTTGCTCACCTTGTCGGCGTGCTCCTTCGTGCAGCAGAAGAACAGCACGGACCGGCGGTTCTCCCGCTCCAGAATGTCGACCGCCTCCCCGACGATCCCGGCGACGCCCTCCAGGGCGGCCGCCTCCAACTGCCCTTGGTTGAAGTCGCCCCCGCTCTTGCGAATGCCGGCGGTGTTGACCTCCCGCTTGCCGACCTTCGTCCGCAGCTTGCAAAGGAACCCGTCGTCGATCAGGTGTTTGACGTTGGCCGAGTAACACACGTCGTTGATGACGTACTTCGGACCGCAGATCAGCCCGCCGGCCAGGCGGTAGGGGGTGGCCGTCCAGGCGACCACGCGGAGCCGTGGGTTGTTGAGCTTCGCGTGCTCGACGAGCTGGTGATACTGGCCCTCAGACCGCAGGGGTATCCGATGGGCCTCGTCGACCATGATCACGTCGAACGGGTCAAGATCTAGGATCTTGTTCGCGACGCTGCCGATCGTCGCTGCCAGGATGTCCGCCCGGCGGTCGTTCCGCTTCAGCTTGGCCGACAGCACGCCGACCGGGGCGTCGGGACACACGGCTTTGAGCTTGGCCTCGAACTGCACGATCAGCTCTGGGACGTGGGCGACGACGAGCGCGCGGATCGGGTGAGACGCCCGCCACCGCTGGACGGTCCACGCCATGCACGGCGTCTTGCCCGCCCCGGTCGGGAGCACGACGCACGGGTTGCCCGGCCGCTCCGACAGGTAGGCGTCGAGGGCGTCCATCGCCTCGGATTGGTAGGGGCGGGGCTGCATTAGAAATCACCTCCGGTGGCGCGGTCGCTTTGCGGGTCTAGGTGGCAGCATTCGACGCAGAGGTAATGGCCGTCGCTCTGGCAGTCGCGGAAGTCGCCGGGCTGCCACGGCCGCGGGGCGAAGGCGTGGCAGCGGTGGTCGGGATCACGCATTTGCGGCAGCCCAACCGGCGCGCGTCGAGTCGGGTCGCCGGCCATCAGCCGGCGGTAAGCGAACCGACAGACCCGTAGCCACGTTGACTGACGAAACCGCTGCCAGGGCGAAGGCGGCGTCCGGGTCGGGATGCTCATTGCCCCACCCCCTTCGCCTTCGTCATCCCGCGGAGCTGGTTGAGTAACGCGAGCCCCGCTTGCCGCTCCGTCTGGTCATTGCTCGCCGCCAGCCTGGCGGCCGTGCCGTGGGCCTCCGTCACGCTGGCCGGGTGGTCGTCGAAGTCGATTGCGAACGTCTGCCCGAAGGCGATGGTTTCAACTCGGTTGGTCATGAGCTCCCGTCGTCAGTTGTTGTGGGCGTTGGCGATCCGCTCGGCCGCCACGGCGGCTAGGGGCGGGCGGTCTTCGGCGTCCGCCGCCAGGGCGAACGCCAGCCGGGGGACCATCCGGCGGCCGGGCTTCGGCCGGCAGACGACCGGCGTCGTCAGCCCCAGCCATTCCATGCGGGTGGCAAGGGCGGTGATCTTGTCTTCGTGGCCGGGCGGTTCGGCCGGAGGGTCGTCGCGCGGCGTCCGCGGTCGGGCGCGTTGGGTGGTGCGGACGGATTCCATCGGGCTCCTAGAAGGGGATTCCGTCGTCGGGCACGTCGGGCAGCCGGACCGGCTTCGCCCGGTGCCGCTGGCGGCCGCCGTCGACCGCGTTGGCGAGCGGCGTCTTGGCCGCCAGGTGGGCCGGGTTGACGCACCGCGGGTTGTGACAGGTGTGGTCGATGTCGACGCCGGCCGGGATCGTGCGGACGAACACGGCGTAGGCGTACCGGTGGGCGTACTCCCGGCGGCCGTCGATCTTGATCGACCCGTACCCGTTGTCGTCGGCCCCGGCCTGCCACTCCCAGCACGGCGACCCGTCCGGGCTCGTCGAGTAGGTCGCTTCCTGAACCTTGGCGAGAAACCGCGTCAGGTGCCCGTGAACGGCCGGCATCTTCAGCCGGCGGCCGGGGAGGATCTTTGCGCGTCGCGTGCGGGCCATCGGTTCACCTCTTCTCTTTCTTGGCGGCCGCCGGGGCGTCCGTCTTCGGCAGGAATCCCGCGAGCGACTTGCCGCACGTCGGGCACGGGAACCCGCGCGGCGCAACGGCCGACCAGTTGCGATGGCCCAGCCACCCGCACCCGTAGCACCGGGCGTTGTCAGGGAGCACGGGGGGGGGGTGTCCCTTGGGCGTTCAGGGTGAACTCGGACAGCGGCCGCCACGCCGG
>JAQGHJ010000279.1 GCA_028288905.1 Phycisphaerales bacterium
GATGACCGGATTAATCAAATCGTCAACGACGTTGCTGACGTAAATAAGGAACACGGCGTCAAGATCGAAGTTATCGTAGTTGATTCCAGTCCCGATAAGCCTTCCGCCTTTAAACTCAAATAAATCGATTCCTAGACTTGTAACTGGTGGCGGCTAGATCCCATGTCCGCAGAGGATGCAGCTCATTGGAGGTCATATAGAACGCTCTACTGCCTTGGAAGCCGAAAAGGGGCATCATGACGCTCAACTGCCGGTCGATTGCCACCCGCATGCAGCAGGCGGTAATCTCGCGGGCCACGATGTACTTCGCCTACCTCAACAAGTCTGGGCAAACGAGACCGAATTTTAATAACCCGCAGTAGCCGATCTTCTGCCTCCGCGCGATGATTGTCACCGAGGACCGGTGGCAGAGCCCTGAGGCCGAGTTGAAGGCGGTCCTCGACCGGCGCGTGCCGCACTGGCGGGAGGTGGACCGGTTCAAGGTCTACGGGACGAGTCTGCGGGCCTGCAGCGGGCACTTCAGTGGCGTGACGGTGGCCAGGCGCATCGCGTTCCGCGACTCTTGGATGGACATGGGCGCTCGCTAATGCGTCCGCCTCACCTATACCGGCGGGTCATCAGGAAGCAGTTCTCCGACTAGCTCGACAAGACGCTCGGTCGCGGCGTGCGGGTGGCGGGGCGATGCCAGCGACGTGCTGAACAGCTTCGAAACATTGGCCTAAAGCCTTGGCACGGGACCGGCGTGGCCCGCTCGGCCTGCCCCGGCCGGACGTATGTGACCCAACCTGTCTCGGCTCGCTTCAGCCCGGTATTACGTTCTACGACGGCCGATCTTCGGTTATGGTCCGCCCGCCCCGCGTCACGCGGGGCGGCCATGACCACTACACCACCCCCCATCCTGCTCGCCCTGTTCGCGGTCCTGCTCGCGTGCCCGGCCTGCTCCCGGTCTGTCGCGACGGGCCCGGCGGCAAGTCGACCCGCGCTCGCGGCCGCCCCCGCCATGGCTCCTAATACGGCTCCAGCCGCGGCCGCGGCGTCAGGGCTGGTCACCGGGGCCGACCAGACGGACCTGTACGTGCCGCGGCTGAAGGGCAAGCGGGTCGGGCTGGTGGTGAACCTGACGTCGGTCATCGGCGGCAAGCCGAGCGTGGACGTGCTGCTGGCGATGGGCGTGAAGGTGGTGAAGGTGTTCGGCCCGGAGCACGGGTTCCGCGGCGACGCCAGCAACGGGACGCCGGTGGCCGACGAGGTGGACGCCAAGACCGGGGTGCCGATCATCTCGCTGTACGGCAACAAGCGCAAGCCCGACGCGAAGGACATGGCCGACCTCGACCTGCTCGTCTACGACGTGCAGGACGTCGGCGTCCGGTTCTACACCAACATCAACACGCTCCGGGACGTGATGGAGGCGTGCGCCGAGCACAAGGTCCCGCTGATGGTCCTCGACCGGCCGAACCCGCACGGGTACCTGGTCGACGGCCCGGTCCTGGACATGAAGCTCAAGTCCGGGATCGGGCAGTTCCCGGTCCCGATCGCCCACGGCATGACGGTCGGCGAGTTCGCCCGGATGGTGAACGGCGAGGGGTGGATGGAGGGCGGCCGGCCGTGCGCGCTCGAGGTCGTGCCGGTCGCCCGCTACCGCCACGACCTGCCGTACGTGCTGCCGGTGAACCCGTCGCCGAACCTGAACACCCCCCAGGCGGTGATGCTGTACCCCAGCACCTGCCTGTTCGAGGGGACGATCCTGAACCACGGCCGGGGCACGTACATGCCGTTCACGGTGGTCGGCGCCCCAGCCTTGAAGGGCACCTACGCGTACTCGTACACGCCGGTGAGCATCAAGGGCATGAAGGAGCACCCGCTGTACGAGAACGAGGTCTGCTACGGCCTGGACCTGCGGGGGTACGACGCCGAGCCGCTGCGGCGGGAGCGGCGGATCAACCTGGCGTGGATCAAGGAGCTGTACGCCGCCTACCCGGACAAGGCGCGGTTCTTCGACAGGTCGTACAGCAAGGAGATCGGGGACATCGACAAGCTGGCCGGGACGACTGAGTTCCGGAAGCAGATCATCGCCGGCCTGTCGGAGGAAGAGATCCGCAAGACGTGGGAGCCGGGCCTGTCGGCGTTCCGGACGCTGCGGCAGAAGTACCTGCTCTACCCCTGAGCCCCCGGGCACCCCCTACCCCGCCGGAATTCGTGCAGCCACGCATCCGCCCGCGCCGATGGCAGCCGGCGGGGGCGGAGGGTACCGGTATGCGCAAACTGTTCCATCACCACGGCCTGTCGATCGTCATGGCGGCGTTGTTCCTCGTCTGCTGGGCCGCCCAGATGGTGACCGGGCACCGGGTTTACAACGACGAGCAGCGGGAGCACCGCCAGCCGACGATCGGGCTGCTGGCGTACCTGTCGACCGGGCACTTCCTGGAGGCGACCGGGGAGAACTGGGAGAGCGAGTTCCTGCAGATGTCGGCGTTCGTGTGGCTGACGAGCTGCCTGTTCCAGAAGGGGTCGCCGGAGTCGAAAAACCCGGACGACCCCTCGATCGACGAACCGCCGGTGACGCCGCGGTCGCCGTGGCCGGTCCGCCGCGGCGGGTGGTACGCGGCCGTGTACGCCCGGTCGCTGTCGCTGGCGTTGTTCGGCATGTTCCTGTGCGCGTTCGCGCTGCACGCCGCCGGCGGGGCGTGGTCCTACAGTCACCAACAGGAGCTGCAGGGCGAGCCGCCGGTGACGGTGCTGGAATATCTGGGAACGGCCCAGTTCTGGTTCGAGTCGTTCGAGAACTGGCAGAGCGAGTTCTTGTCGATCGGGGTGATGGTGGTGCTGGGAATTTTCCTGCGGCAGAAGGGGTCGCCGGAGTCGAAGCCGGTGAACACGCCGCACAGCGAGAACGAGTGAGGGGGGACGGGCGAGGGGGCGAGAGGGAGGGGTTGGGACGCTGGGGTCGGGGAATTGGGACACGGCAGGGAGCGTGATCCGGTCAGCCCGTTCCCTGGGGCCGATTATGTCATCCTGAGCGGAGCGAAGGACCCCTCGTCCACCGCGCGGCCGGACCAGCAGTTCAAGGAGCGTGAAATGTGAAAGGGTGGCCCCCTCGGCCAGCACCTGCGCGCGGGCCACCTATTCCCATTCCACGCTCCTTGAACTGCTAGCCCGGCCGCACGGTGGACGAGAGGTCCTTCGCTTCGCTCAGGATGACAGAACCAGCCCCCTCGCGCACGCGATGGCGGCTCCGCATCGCGCCCGCGGGCCGAAGGCATTCCCTAAGGTTTATTGAGGTTCGGCCGCCGCGCAGCCGACCGGCCAAGGTGGCCGCGGTACAATGGGCAGACGGTGCCGGGCCCGGCTCACGCGTGCCGCTTGGGCTGCTACGAGTTGTTGCGGAACGCTACACCCCCGCCGCCGCTACCCGCCCACCTCCCCCGCCATGCCCGCCGAACGCCACGACACCGCGCTGCTGATCATCGACTGCATCAACGACCTCGATTTCCCGGGCGGGGAGAAGGTGCTGCCGTGGGCCGAGCGGATGATCGACCGGCTGGTGGCCGCCCGGGAGGCGGCCCACGCGGCGGGGGTGCCGGTCGTGTACGTGAACGACAACTACGGGCACTGGCACAGCAGCTTCTCCGAGATCTACGACCACTGCACCCGCCCCGGCGCCCGCGGGGCCGGCGTCACCCGCAAGCTCAAGCCGACGAAGGCGGACTACTTCATCCTGAAGCCGAAGCACTCCGGGTTCTTCG
>JAQGHJ010000112.1 GCA_028288905.1 Phycisphaerales bacterium
CACGGGTCGGGCACCTGTGCGATCACCTCGGGCAGCGGCGTCGGCTCGCCCTCCCAATGCTTCAGCTCCACCCGCCGCCCGTCCGGGTCACGGGCGACGCAGACCGTGCCCCACGGCTCCGTCCGCACGTCGCCCGGCGCGAACCCCGCGTCGGCCAATCGCTGGCGAGCGGCCACGAGGTCGGCCACCTCGAACCCGAGCCCGGCCGTGTCGGCCACGCCGTCCTTGGCCGGGTACAGCTCGAACACCCAGCCGTCCCGCTCGGCCCCGAGGTGTTCCGGCCCACCGCCGTGCCGATGGCGGTCGAACGCGAACCCGAGGTGGGCGTAGAACGCCGCAGTCGCATCGATCGAGCGGCAACGGAGGACGAGTAGGTTGAGACGCGTCTCATCAGCCATATTTTCTGGGCCGGACTTCGCACTCCGGGATCATTCGCCATCCCCGGGCAACGACAGCATGCACAGCCCGGGCGGCGACGAATGGGCTGCTTTCCTGTTAATGAAGACAGCTCCAACGCCGGACGACATTCGCAGGCGGGTCGTATTATCGTCGAGTGGCCAGTCGATGGTTTTGAACACGATGCCAACCGCATCCAAAGCCGCGGAGAACGCCCCGACCGACATTCCGGCGTGGATGACCCACGGAGTCACCGGTAGATTCCGTCCACCAGCCGGTATGCCCGGTCGATCGCCGCCTCCACCCCACCCACCGTTGTCCAAGTGGATCAGCCATAGGGAATGTCGCTGCTTGGGTCCGTGGAAGTGAAGCTCGAAGTCACCGTACTTCCACAGTGCCGACTGCCACAATGTGGGTTCGGCCCATTGCCGCCGCCATGGGCTGCCCCACTGATCGGGCGGTCCGATGAGCGTGTGGACCGTTCGATTCGTCATCCCAAGAGCAAGCGGTCCGAACGCCGCGGCCCGGCAAAATTCGAGCAGATCGACCGTCGTGGTCCAGGCGTTCACAACGCCTCCCGGCACGCCCGGTACAAATCCTTCCACCCGTCCCGTTCCTTCACCACCGTCTCCAGGTACTCCTGCCACACCACCCGGTCCTGCACCGGGTCCTTCACCACCGCCCCGACCAGCCCCGCCGCCAGGTCGGCCGCCTTCAGCGAGCCGTCGCCGAAGTGGGCGGCCAACGCCAGCCCGTTGTTCATCACGCTGATCGCCTCGGCCGTGCTCAGCGTGCCGCTCGGCTGCTTCAGCTTGCTCTTGCCGTCCTCGGTCACGCCGTTCCGCAGCTCGCGGAACACCTGCACGACCCGTCGGATCTCGTCCGTGCCGGCGAGGCGGGCCGGGATCTCCAGCGACTTGCCGAGGGCCTCGACCCGCTTCTGCACGATCGCGACCTCCTCCTCGGCCGAGTCGGGCACCGGGAGCACGACCGTGTTGAACCGCCGCTTGAGCGCGCTGCTCAACTCGTTCACGCCCTTGTCGCGGTTGTTGGCCGTCGCGATCACGTTGAACCCCTTGGCCGCCTGCACCTCGTCCCCCAGCTCGGGGATCGGCAGCGTCTTCTCGCTCAGGATCGTTATCAGCGAGTCCTGCACGTCCGACGGGATGCGGGTCAGCTCCTCGATCCGGGCGATCGTGCCGGCCGCCATCGCCCGCATCACCGGGCTCGGGACCATCGCCTCCCGGCTCGGGCCCTTCGCTAGCAGCAGGGCGTAGTTCCACCCGTACCGCACCTGCTCCTCGGCCGTGCCGGCGGTGCCCTGGACGGTCTGGGTGCTGTCTCCGCTGATGGCGGCCGTCAGGTGCTCGCTGAGCCAGCTCTTGGCGGTGCCGGGGACGCCGAGCAGCAGCAGGGCGCGGTCGGTGGCGAGGGTGGCGATCGCGACCTCGACGAGCCGCCGCTTGCCGATGTACTTCGCGGTGATCTCCACGCCGCCGGCGGTGCCGCCGAGCACGTACGTGGCGACGGCCCAGGGGCTGAGCTTCCACATCGGCGGGCGGGGGCGGTCGTCGGCGGCGGCCAGGGCGGCCAGCTCGTGGGCGAACTGGTCCTCGGCGTGCCGGCGGACGACGGCGTCCGCCCCGGCGGTCGCGGCCTCGGTGGCGGGGGCCCGGGCCACCCCGTCCGTACCCCCGGGGGTCGGGCCGGCGGCGGCCTTGGCGGAACCCTTCGGCGTCTTCGTGGTCGGCGTCGTGCTCACGTGGCGAACTCCCGTTGGATGTCCCGGCGAAGCTGTAGCGTTTGCAGGCACCCGTCGAGGGCCCGGCGGTTCGACTCCCAGTACGGCCCGACCCACCGGCGGGCCAGGTCCTCGTGCGCCGCCGGCGGCAGCCGCAGGGCCAGCTCCGGCAGCACGTACGTCAGCTCGTAGTCGTACCCGGACTTCTTCGCGGCCGCCGCCCGCCGCTCGGCGACGGCGATGACGGCCTCGGTCCCGCGGGGGCCGAGCGGGAACGTCGTCCGGGCGACGAGGTGGAAGAGCGCCTCGTGCTTCAGGTCCGACCGGCCCAGCACGTCGACCAGGATCGCCTCCTGGTCCGCCGGCGGCAGCCCGGCGAGCAGGGTCGGGTCGACCCGGTCCGGGTCCGCCCCGGCCGCGGCCGGCGGCGCGATGAGGGGGGCGGCCCACCCGGCGTCCGGGTGGCGGACGGCGGCGTCGTGCCACGCGGCCAGTAGTAGCTTTCGGTAGTCCCCCGTCACCGCCGCGACGCACTCGGCCGGCGACAGCTTCCACGCGGTCGACCAGTGGGTCGGCGGGACCAGCCCCAGGATCTGCTGGGCCCACCACTGCCGCTGGCCGGTGCGGTCGGCCGGCTTCTCGGCGATCCCGTCCCGAGCCCACGCCGGGTCGTACTTCGCCGGCGGCTCGACCTCGAC
>JAQGHJ010000116.1 GCA_028288905.1 Phycisphaerales bacterium
TCCGTCGCGCCGCCCGCGCCGCTGCTGCCCGGGTCGACCGAGGACGACGGCGACATCACCGCACCGCCGACCGCCGACCCTGAGCCGAAGGCCGAGTTCGTTGCGTTCACCGGCCCGGCGACCGACTCGTAGGGCCGGCTGTGCCGGCCGTCGGGCTGGCAGGCTGATGCCCGCCCGACGTGCCATCTGCCGTCCCGCCGATCCGACCGGCACAGCCTGCCCTACCTGGCACAGGGCCGCCACGGGTGAGCGATGCGCTTTGTGCAAGCCCGCACTCACCTGCCCCACCCGAACAGCGCGACGGCGTTCGCCGTCGTCACCCGGTCCACCTCCGCCACGTCCACGCTCCACTCCCGGGCCACGCAGTCGGCCACGTGGGCGACGAACGCCGGCTCGTTCGTCTTCTGCTTCCGCACCGGCTCGGGGGACAGGTACGGGGCGTCGGTCTCGATCAGCACGCGGTCGCGGGGGCAGAGCCGCAGGGCCTCGCGGAGGGCGTCGTTCTTCTTGTACGTGACGGCCCCGGTGAAGCCGACGAAGTAGCCGGCGTCGAGGATGGCGCGGGCCTCGGCGGGCGTGCCGGTGAAGCAGTGGAAGACGGCCCGGACGGCGGGGAACGACCGCAGGATGGCCAGCACGTCGTCGGTGGCGTCGCGGCCGTGGATGACGACGGGCTTGTCCAGTTCCGCGGCCAGGGCGAGTTGGGCCTCGAACGTGGCGCGCTGGCGGGGGACGGGGGCGAAACGGTGGTGGTAGTCGAGCCCGATCTCGCCGACGGCGACGACGGCCGGGTTGGCGTGGAACGTGCGGTAGGCGGGCAGGTCGTTCGGGTCGACCTCGTGGGCGTGGTTCGGGTGGACGCCGACG
Organism: Phycisphaerales bacterium; assembly: GCA_028288905.1. GTDB lineage: Bacteria > Planctomycetota > Phycisphaerae > Tepidisphaerales > Tepidisphaeraceae > Humisphaera. The sequence continues at coordinate 868 of JAQGHJ010000116.1, forward strand.
GCGCAGCGGAGGAAGTCGCGGCCGCGGCAAACGGCGACGGCGGCCGCGGCGTCGGCGGGCGTGGTGCCGATCGTGATCATCCGGCGGACGCCGGCGGCGGCGGCCCGGGCGAGCACGGCGTCGAGCTGGGCGGCCAGCCGCGGGTCGGTCAGGTGGCAGTGGGTGTCGATCATCCTGGGGGAGCGTAGGCGGGGAAGGGGGCGGGCGGCCGAACACTTCCGCGGCAGGGGGCTACGACTCCTACGACCGGCGACCCACGTCGGCCGTCAGTGACACGGGCTTCCAGCCCGTGCTTGGTGGCCGGCACCTTCCCCAGGCCTCGGATCAACCTAGGAGTTGGAGGATCGGGCCGTAGGCACGGGCTGGAAGCCCGTGTCACTGACGGGCGGCTTCGGCCGTTCGGCTTGGCGCACGATCCGCCGCCTCGCTTCCCCGTAAGACCGCTCGCGCCTACGGGCTCAAGTCCCGGCGGCGTGCCCGCCGAGGACGTGGGCGAAGCGGGCGAAGCCCTCGGCCTGTTTGGCCAGCCGGGCGTCGAGGTCGGGGTCCGTCACCGAGCCGTCGGCGGCGAGCTTGGCGGCGACGCCGGGGGCGAACACGCGGTCCGGGTACAGGTGGGCGTTGCGGTACGCAAACACCATCTGCAACTGCTCGACCGGCCGCAGCGCCCCCCACACCCCGCCGGCCACGCCGACGAACGCGACCGGCTTGTGCACGAAGCTCTCGGGGAACTTCAGCATGTCGATGAAGTACTTGAGCACCCCGGGGAACGACCCGTTGTACTCGGGCGTGACGACGTGCAGCCCGGCCGCCGCGACCACCCGCTGCTGGACGGCGACGAACGCCGCCGGCTTGGCCGCGTACGCGGTCGGCAGGAACAGGTCCGGCGGCAGGTCGGTCAGGTCGTACAGCTCGGCCGGGACGCCGAGCTTGGCGTAGTGCCCGAGCACGGCCCGGGCGACCTTCAGCGTGACCGAGCCGGGGCGGTTCGTGCCGCTGACGACGAGGAGGGGGCGGTGGGTCATGGCGGGCGGGCGGGGGCGAGGAGGGTCGGGCGGTCGGCTGATCGGTCGGTCTGCCGGGACGGGGATGATAGGGCGCGGGCGTGGGCGGGCAAAGCTGATGCGGGCAGAGCGGGCGGGCAAGATGGGCTGACAGCGATACAGTCGGGGGGAAGCTTGGCGGTAGGCGGGACAAGCACGCCGCCGCCGCGAACGCCCGGCGGCGCTCCCCCCTCTCCCTCCGGGAGAGGGCGGGGGTGAGGGTGAACGTGGAAGTGGCCCCGTGCTCGCCAGCCCGCTGGCCCGATAGCGGGAGGCCCGGTCGACGTTCACCCTCACCCGCCGGGGCTGCGCCCCGACGACCTCTCCCGGGGGGAGAGGTTGGAATGCGGCCTCTCCACGACCGCCCCTATTGCCCCCGACGACGCGACGCCCGCGGGCACTTGGCCAGCGGGCGTCGCGTCGTTCCACGGCTCGCTTCGGCGTCCGCCGCCGTCACGCTGTCACGCCCTCACTTCTTCGCCGGCTCGGCCGGGGCACCGTGGTCGAGGGACGGACCCTTCGCCTCGGTCTTGAGGCTGGCCAGCCACTCGACCAGGTTCCGCAGGTCCCGCTTGCTGAGCACCTTGTGCAGGCCCTCGGGCATCGCGCTGGGCCCGCGCTCGCGGCCCTTGATGTCGGCCTTGGCGACGGTGATCGTCTCGTTGTCCGGGTTCAGCAGCACGAGCGACGTCGCGTCGTCCTGCTTGACGATGCCGGTCTTGTACTTGCCGTCCTTCGTCTGGACGACGACGGTCTCGTACCCCGGGGCGATCTGTGCGTTGGGGCTGACGATCGACTCCAACAGGTAGTCCCGCGGGTGCTTCGCCCCGACGCCGTCCAGGACCGGGCCGACCACGCCGCCGACGTTGTTCGCCATGTGGCAGCGGACGCACGAGACGGCGGCGTTCTCGGCGAACACCTTGTACCCGGCCTTGGCGTCGCCGCCGGCGAGCGACTCGCGGTAGTCGGCCAGCGCGTCCTTCGGGTCGCGAGTTTTGGCCAGCTGCTGGAGGGCGTCGGACAGGCCGCGGTCGGTCCGCTGGCTCGCCGACTCCATCACTTCCAACTGCAGCTCGGGCGGCACCTGCTTGGCCGCCAGTTTCTGCACCCAGTCGGCGAGGACGGCCGTCGCCTTCGGGTCGGCGGACGTGCCGAGCCCGTCGAGGGCGGCCTGCTTGTCGCCGGTCGAGCCCTTGGCCAGCACGGCGGTCGCCTTGGCCACGCCGGTCGGCATCGCGACGAGCTGGCGGATGGCGGCGGCCCGGACGACGTCGACCTGGTCGGCCGACAGGGCGTCGAGCAGCCCGGCGGCGGCCGGGTCCTTGTGCTCGACGAGCGTGCCGAGGGCGGCGAGCCGGACGTCGGCCGGGTTCTTCGCGTCCATCGCGACCTTGGTGAGCGTGGCCGGGTCGCCGAGGCCGAACCGCTGGGCGAGCTTGGCGGCGGCGACCTTCACCTCGTCGGACTTGTCGTCGCTCAGCTTCTCGACGAGCGGCTTGGCCGCGTCGCGGGCGGGCTTGGCGTCGCGGTCGGCGAGCGGGCGGTACAGGTTCGTGACCCGGTCGCGGTTGCCGGGCTTGGCCCACTCGGTCAGGTCGTGGAGGGCCTCCACCCGCACGTCGGCCGGCACGTCGGTCCGGGCGGCCAAGGCCGCCAAGTTTTGAGCGGCGTCCGGGGTGCCGACGCGGTAGTTGGCGTTCACGACCCGCCACAGCGTCCAGGCGGACGCGTCGCCGGTCGGGCCGGGGCCGCTGCCGCTGGGCTTCTCGTTGAACCCCTTGGCGGCGTTGATCGGCTTGGTCGCCAGGGCGGCCAGCTCGGGCAGGGCGGCCTCGATCGGCAGGTCGTGGATCGCCCGGGCGGCCTCGAGGACGACGACGCGGTCGGGGTCACCCAGGAACTTGGCGACCTCGCCGCTCTCCATCTTCCGCAGCGCCAGGGCGGCGGCGAGGCGGACGGACGGGCTGGGGTCCTTCGCCAGCCCCGCCAGCCCGAGCTCGTCGCCGATCTTGGCCAGCGCCCACACCGCCCCGTACCGCAGGACCGGGTCCTTGTCGGCGTTGTCCCGGACGACGGTCAGCAGGACGGGCGTCGCCTCCTTCTTAGCGAGCTTGCCGAGGGACATCGCGGCGAAGTACCGAACTCGCGCCTCCGGGTCGGCGGCGAGCTTCAGCAGCGCGTCGAACGCCGCCTCGTGCTTGGCGTCGCCGAGGATCTTGGCGGCCTGGCAGCGGACTTCGACCTCCTTGTCCGCCAGCAGCGGGAGGACGGCCTTGGCCGCGTCGGGCGTCGCCCGGGCGATCTGGGCGACGGCGCGGAGGGCGTGTAGCCGGGTCAGCAGCGGCGTGCCCTGCGCCCCGGCCACGCCGACGAGCGGGGCCAGTTGGGGGGCACCAAGGGCCGCCAACGCGAACTGGGCCTCCTGCCGCACCCGCATGTCCGGGTGGCCGATGAGCTTCGTCAGCTCGTCCGGGCTCCGCTTGGCCATGCCCTGGGCGATCAGTTGCTTCGTCTCGAGCACGAGCGGGCTGTCGGCCTTGTCCTCGTCAACGATCCGGTACACCCGGCCGCGGAACGGGCGGTCCCAGCCCTGCGTCCAGTCGGCGAAGTACAGGCTGCCGTCCGGGCCCTGCTCGTTGTCGACGACGCCGGTGCCGTAGAAGATCGACTGCTCCTGGATCTTCGTCGTCCGGTCGATCAGCTTGCCGTCGACGCCGGTCACCTCGAACGTCGCCCCCTTCGGCTTGTTCTTCACGGCCCAGATGCCGCTGTTGGCGGCCGCCCCGCGGAAGTCGCTCAGGAAGAACGCCCCGGCGTACTTGTCCGGCAGCCCGACGCCGGTGTAGTACGACAGCCCGCTCGGCCCGGCCCCGACGTGGCTGACCGGCGGCACGGCGTAGTTCGCGTTGTTGTGGTCGACCGTCTGGAAGATCTGCTCGGCGACCCACGGCCCGCCGTTCGTCGGACGCTCGCCGGCCTGGTACCCGACCCGCCACCCGCTGTCCCCGCCCTCGACGACGTACACCCACCGGGCCGGGTCGCCCTTGTCCGGGTTGTTATCGCCGGTGAACAGGTTGCCCATCGCGTCGAACCGCAGCTCCTGCGGGTTCCGCAGCCCGGTCGCGAACAGCTCGAGGTTCTTGCCGTCCAGGTCGCACCGGAACACGCTGCCGGTCTCGGTCGCGACGACCGTGCTGCCGTCGATCGCCTCGGCGTTCGCCGCCCGGTCCCCCACGCTGTAGTACAGCCGGCCGTCGGGGCCGACGACCATGCCGTGCAGGTCGTGCCCGAGGAACGCGTACCGCACGCCGTACCCGGTGCTGAGCACCTCCCGCTTGTCGGCGGTGCCCTTGCCGGTCGTGTCGGTCAGCTTGTACAGGTTCGGGATGATCGTCGCGTACACGCTGCCGTGGTACGCGAACACGCCGGACGCCAGCCCGTCCTCGATGCGGTTATAGCCCTCGGAGAACACGCTGTACTTGTCGGCCCGCCCGCTGCCGGTCGTGTCCTGGAGGAACATGATCCGTTCGGCGTCGGTCGACCCGGACGCCTGCTGCCCGGCCTTGTCGGCCGCGTGCCGCTTCACCATCGCCACCCGGTCGGCGACGGTCTTGGACGCCAGGTCCTCCTCCAGCCAGCTCATCGTGTCGCGGATGTCGATCACCCCGCCCTTGAACCGGTTCGCCTCGGACACGTAGACGTTGCCCTTCTCGTCGACGGTGAACGAGTTCGGGTTGGCCAGCATCGGCTCGGCCGCCCACAGCTTGACCTTCAGGCCCGGGGCGACGTGGAAGTTCCCGATCGCCCGCTCGGCCGACCCGTC
>JAQGHJ010000148.1 GCA_028288905.1 Phycisphaerales bacterium
GTGTCGGCCCCGTTGCCGGCGACCGTCATCGGACCCCGGACGGCGGCCGTGCTGCCGTTGTTGCCGACCGTCACGGTCGATGCCCCGCCCGGGGCCGTCGCCACGCGGGTGGCGGCTGACGTGCCGAGCACGTTGACCGAGTTCGTGCCGGTCCCGGCGTCAACGCTGGTGACGCCTGCCGTGTCGCGCACCGTGACCGCATCGTTCCCGCCGGCCGTCGAGACGCTCGTGGCCGTGGCGGCCGCGGTGTTGTCGATCGTGAAGGCGTCGTCCCCGCCGCCGAGCGCAATGGTTAGGGTCGCGACCCCGCCGTAGGTGACGGCGGCCGGGGCGACGCCAGTCAGGGCGGTCGGGGTGAGGCTGCCCGTCTTGCCGGCGGTCGCGGCGGCGTCGTCGACGTCGAGCCGGGTCGACCCGTTGCCGACGACGGCCACCGGTCCGGCCACGGCGTCGGCACTCCCGTCGCGGCCGAGGGTGACGGTGTCGCTCGCGCCGGCACCGCTCGTGACGGTGAGGGCGGCGCGGGTCGCCCGGACGCGGACGGCGTTCAGGGCAGGGCCGGTGACGATGGTCGTCGGCCCGCTGATCTGTTCGAGCGTCAGGGTCGCGTTGCCGGCCCCGCCGTCGATCGTGGTCGTCGTGGCCGCGGCAGTGTCCAGCACGCTCAGCGCCTGCGTGCCGCGGCCGAGGTTGACGGTCAGCTTCGCCAGCCCGGCGTACGCCAGAACGGCCGGGCTCAGGCCCTTCAGCTCGACCGGCGACAGCTCGCCGGACTTGGCACCGGCCGAGGCGACGTCGTCGACGACGAGGGTGTCGGCCCCGTTGCCGGCGACCGTCACCGGCCCGCGAAGGGCGTCGAGCGATCCGTTCAGCCCGAGCACTACCGCGTCCGCCGCACCGGCGGCCGTCGTGACGGTGACCGGGGCGTCCGTCGTTTGCACGGCGACCGCGTTCGTGCCGGTGCCGGCGGCGATCGTCGTGCGGCCGGCGGCGGCGGCGAGGGTGATCGCGTCGCTCCCTGCCCCGCCGGTGACGTTCGTGGTGGCTGCGGCGGCCGTGCCACTGATCGCCAGGACGGTGCCGCCGGAGCCGAGGTTCAGGTTAACGGTGCCGACGCCGGTGTAGGTGACCCCGTCGGCGGCCATGCCGAAGCCGGTCAGCGTGGTGGGCCCGAGCGTACCGGAGCGGGCGACGGCGTTGCCGGCGTCGTCGAACGTGAGCGTGTCGGCGACGTTGCCGGCGACGGTCAACCCGCCCTGGATGCCGTCGAGCGTTGCCGGAACCGACGACCCGACGGTGACCGTGTTCGAGCCCGTGCCGGTATTGACAACCGTCGCGGCGGCCGTGCCGCGGACGCGGACGACGTCGTTCCCGCCGGCCGTGAGGACAGTCGTCGGGCCGCCGGTGTTGTCCACCGTGACGGCGTCCGCCCCGTCGCCGGTGGTGACGGTGGTGGTCGCGGCGACCGGCGTGCCGGCGACCGTGATCGCGTTGCCGGCGTTGCCGAGCGTCAGGTTCAGTGCGGCCAGCCCGGTGTCACCCGCGAAGCTCACGCCGGCGGTGCCGAACCCGGTCAGGTCCGTGGCGGTGAGGGTGCCGGTGCCGGCCGCAAGGGTGCCGGCGTCGTCGAAGTTGATCGTGTCGGTGCCGCCGCCGGTGAGCGTGACCGGACCGCGGAGCCCGCCGATCGTGCCGCCGGCCAACTGGGCGAGCGAGCCCAGGTTCGTCGGGTTAGTCCCGGTGCCGACGGCGACCGTGGTCGGGCCGGCCGTGGCGTTCAGGTTGGTGGTGTCGTTCCCGTCGCCCGTCTGGAACGTGGTCACGCTCGTGCCGGTCGCCAGCACATCGAGGTAGTCGTTGCCCGCGCCGGTGGTGACCGTGGTGGCCGTCGCGTCGCTCGTGCCCAGGACGGTCAACCGGGTGTCGCCCGAACCGAGCAGGACGTTCAGGGCTTCGACCGCGGCGTACCCGATGCCGACCGGTCCCATGCCGAGTCCGAGCAGGTTGGCCGGGCTGAGGGTGCCGGTGCGGTCGGCGGCGTCGGCCGGGCCGGCGACGGTGAGGGTGTCGGTCCCGCGGCCCTCGACGGCGAGCCCGCCGCGGACGCCGGTGATCGTGCCGCCGCCGGCGTCGGTGCCGAACGTCTCGGTCCCGGCGGTCGAGCCGACGTTCACCGCGTTCGTGCCGGCACCGGTGACGACACGGGTCTGGCCGGTGGCGGCGCGGACGTTGATCGTGTCGTTGCCGTCGCCCCCGGCGATCGTCGTGTTGGCCGCCGCCGGCGTGTCGAGCACCGTCAGCACGTTGCCGCCGCCGCCGAGCGTCAGGTTCAGCTGGGCGAGTCCGGCGAAGGCAATACCGTCCGGCCCAGTGCCGACCCCGGCGAGGGCTGCCGGGGCGAGCGTGCCGACGCGAGGGTCGACATCGCCGGCGGCGTCGAGGTTCAGCGTGTCGTTCGACCCGCCGGTGATCGTCAGCTTGCCCGCGACGCCGGCCAGCGTGCCACCGGCGGCCGGGGCGAGGGACCCGACGTTGACCGTGTCGGCCGCGTCGCCCGTGGCGACGGCCAGCGGGCCGGCGTTGCCGCGGACGTTGACCGTGTCGCTGCCGGCCGCCGTGTCGACCGTGGTCGCCGTGGCGGCGGCGGTGCCCTCGACGGTCACCGCGTCCGCCCCGGACCCGAGCCGGACGCTAAGCGTCGCGACCCCGGCGTAGGTGACGCCGCCGAACCCGACGCCGATGCCGGCGATCGTGGCGTCGGTCAGGACGGCGGTCTGCGGCAGCGCGTCGGCGCGGTCGTCCAGCGTCAGCGCGTCCCGGCCGCTGCCGTTGACGGTGACGGCCGCCTTGATCGTGTCGAGCCGCCCTCCGGCGACGCCCTGCGTGCTGCCGAGGATGACCGTGCTCGTGCCGTCGCCGGTGTTGAGCGTGAGGGGGAAGTCGATTGCCCGGACGTCGAACCGGCCGCCGGCCGCGGCGTTGATCGTGGTCGGGGCGCTGTTGCCGTCGACGCGGAACGTGTCGGACCCGCCGGCCCCGTTGATCGTGACCGACAGCAGCCCGCCGTAGGTGATCGGGGCCCCGAGGCCCAGCAGCGCGGTCGGGGTGAGGACGAAGTCCTCGTCCCGGCCGGTCGCGTCGACGACCAGGTCGCGGGCGGTGCCGTCGCCGACCACGGTGATCGGGGCGGCGAGCGGGCCGGTGACGTGGTACGCGGCCGGGGCGCCGGCGTCGTTCACGAGCACCCCGGCGGCCACGCTGCTGACGTTCACGGCGGTCGACCCGCCGGTGTTCGTGTTCACCGTCAGCGACCCGGCGTTGCCGAGGATGTCGAACGTGTTGGCGGCCGCCTGGCCGGCCCCGCCGGTCAGGGTCAGGGCGTTCGTGTTCGACCGGACGGTGAACATGTTCGACCCCGCCCCGCCGACCAGCGACAGCGGCGCGCCGTTGCCGTTCACGGTGAAGGCGTAGTTGCCCTGACGACCGGTGATGGTGGTCGGGGCCCCGCTGCCGTTGACGGTGAACGCGTCGTTCCCGTCCCCGCCGTCGATCGTCGTCGGGGCCCCGGTCGCGTTCACGACGACGGTGTCGTCGCCCCGGCCGCCGAGGACGGTCAGCGGGGCAGTGTTGCCGTTGAGCGTGTACGCGTTCGTGCCGTCGCCGCCGTTGACGGTGATGCCGTTCAGGTTCGTGTAGAAGAGGTCGGCCCCGAGCCCGGTGATCTTGTTCGGCCCGACGACGAACGAGTCGTTCCCGCCGACGCCGTTCACGGTCAACGTGTTGCTGCCGGACACGGCCGACCCGCCGTTGATCGCCAGCGGGCTGGTGATCGGGCCGTCGATCACGAACGCGTTGTCCGTGTTGTCGGCCACGATCTGGGTGCGGACGGCGGACGCGGTCCCGCTCATCACGTACCGGTTGTCGCCCGGGCCGGCGTTGAGGTTCAGGTTGTCGAGGGACCCGTCGTACGCGATACGCCCGGCCGGCCCGAACGCGCCGGAGATGACCTCGGTCGACGTCATGGCGAACTGCCGGTCGGCCGAGTCGGCCGCGTCCTCCAGCACCACCACGTCCGTCGCGTTCGTCCCGACCACCGTGAACAGGGCGTCGATCGGCGCGAGCGACCCCGGCGCGCCCGCCCCCTGGTACCCGACGAAGTAGGTCGTGGTGGACCCGTCGCTCTTGGCCGTCGCGTCGTTGCCCTGCACGGTCGTCGGGATGATGACCTGGCCGACGTAGAACGTGTCGCCGCCGCCCCCGCCGTTCACGGCCAGCCCGTCGCCGGCGTCGGCGTCGGCCCCGTACAGGTTCACGGTCAGCCCGTTCTGCTGGCTGACGGTGACCGTCTTGACGGCGGTGTCGGTCGAGCCCAGCGCGAGCGGCGCGAACGAGGCGGCGTCGACGCCGCCGACGCTGCTGCTCGCGTCGCGGCCGAGGTCCAGCGAGCTGGTCGTGTAGGCCGACGGGACCTGCGGGTTCGGCAGGACCGGCAGCGTGCCGGTGCCGGCCGCCAGGGTGTACGTGTCGCGGCCGGCCGACCCGGCCAGGGTCAGGCGGTTGCCCGAGCGGTGGGTCTGCCCGTAGCTGAGCGTCAGGTTGCGGACGCCGGTGCCGGTCAGGTCGCCGACGGCGATCGTGTTCCCGCCGCCGGGGGCGCTGAGCGTGACGTCGGAGAACCCGGCGAACGCGGCCGTGCGGGCGGTGTTGTCGTTCAGCGTGTGGGTGAACAGGGCCTGCCCGGCCCCGGCCGGGGTGAGGGCGAGCCGCTCCCCGGCGGCGTACGCGGTGCCGGGGGTGTTGGCGGTGACGACCAGCTCGTCGGACCCGTTGCCGGTCAGCTTGGTCGAGCCGCTCGTGTCCGGGTTCCAGAGGACCTTGGTCTTGCCGCCACCGGCCGCCTTCGTGTTGACGGCGGACGGGCCGCTGCCGAGGACGACGGTGTCGTTCCCGCCGCCGCCGTTGACCGTCACCTTGCCGGACCCGGTCTGGATCAGGTCCGCGGCCGGCCCGCCCGTGAGCGTGCCGCCGGCCAGCCCCGCGTCCACGATCGTCGCTGGCTTGCCCGCCGCCCCCCCGGTCGCGTCCACCGGCACCCGCACGTTGTCGGCGATCTGGATGTTGTTCGCGCCCTTGCCGGGGACAAACACCTGACTCACCCCGCGGTACGCCTGCGTGTACCCGTTGACGGTCAGGTAGATCGTCTGCCGCTTGGTGGTCGCGTTGTAGTCGTCCCCGCCCTGGACGACGACCTTCTCGTCTCGGTTGCCCGTGTCGTAGTTCCGGCTCGGGGCCCGGTCGCCCACGTTCACCACGATCGGGCCGTTCGCCGCGTCCGCCGGGCTGAGCTGGGCGGCGGTCGGGGTGCCGGCCAGGTAGACGGTGGGCGGCTTGTTCCCGCCGAAGCTGCCGGCGTTGATCGTGAACCCGAAGTCGATCGAGAAGAAGAAGAAGCTCAGGTGGACGCTGATGTCCAGGTACAGGTTCAGGTCGGAGTCGACCCGGAAGTTCACGCTGATCGACCCGACCGTGATCCCGAGCACCTTGCCGCTCAACGTCGCCCCGCCGGCGATCGTCACGACCCGCCGGCCGCTCACCTGCGGCGTCGCGGGCGTGATCGGCATGTGGTTGCCGTCGAGTTGCGGGGCCCCGACCGTGTACGCGACCGTCAGGTAGGCCGACCCGTCCAGGCTTGCGATGCCCAGGTCGATGCCGGCGCTGCCGGCCATCGTGACGGCGAACTGCCCGGTCGAATCGATCCACCCGCCGAACTGCATCCCGACGTTGAAGATCAGCAGGTTCACGTTCGCGCTGCCGGAGAGGCTGAGCGTGAACACCCGCTGGGCGCTGTTGTAGCGGATCTCGCCGGTCGCGTTGAACCGCAGGATGCCGAGCACCGCGATCTCGGCCGACAGCGACAGCCGCACGCCCGGGGCGACCGTGATCGCGCGGGTCGCCCCGTTGTCGATCACCGTCACCGTCTTGGTGCCGGCGAACGTGTTGATGTCGAGGGTGACGCTGCCGTTCACCGTCACGAGCGACGCCACGTTCATCCCGGCCGACACGGTGAGCGACAGGACCAGCCCGGGCCCGCTCGACCCGCCGGTGATGATCCGGGCCCCGCCGTTCACCCGCAGGCTGATGCCGAAGAACGCGTCCAGCCGAGCCTCGACGGCCATGCTCAGGGCGACGCCGTTCGTGCTGTCGTTCGTCAGCGTCAGCAGGAACGACCCGCTGAGGCTGAACGTGCCGGCGAGCTTCAGCCGGCCCATCACCCGCAGCAGCACGAGCTGGCCGCCGGGGATGACGACGTCGGTCGGCGTGTTGCTGACTTGACCGGACCCGTAGTCGTATTGGAACTCTTTGACCGTCTGGTCGGCCCCGGTCGTGTTCACCTCGAGCGTGGCCGCCCCGCTCAGGGTGGCGACGCCGCCGATGCCGATGTTGGCGGCCAGGCTGATGCTGGCGACCAGCCCGGACGCCGTGATCTGGAGCGACCCGGAGGCGGCGATGTCGGCCAGCGGGCCCATGTGCAGCCGGGCCTGGGCCTCCATGCTCACGCCGCTCAGGCTCGCCTGCACCTTGAAGCTGCCGGTGAGCGTGAACGTGTTCAGCACGACCAAGTCGCCGTGGCCCTGGATGATCAGGTACGGGCCGGGGGCGGCGGTGCCGGTGGACGCGCCGTTCTCGGCCAACTGCGGCATGCCGGCCGGCACGGTGATGCTCAGCACGCCGCCGCTCGTCGACGCGAAGCCGCCGTTGCCCGCCCCGTACAGCGTGTTCAGCCGGTTCAGCTCGGCCGTCAGGTCCCCGAGCAGCCCGACGTTGATCGACGGCCCGCTCACCGGCTTGTCCGTCGCGCTGAACCCGCCGGCCGGGATCACCCCGCTCATCTGCCCCAGGATCGCCGTCAGGTCCGGCGGCAGCGTGTAGGTCACGGCCCGCCCGGTCGTGTTCACGAACAGGGTGAAGTCGAAGTTGAACTTCAGCACCGCCAGGTCGGCCTTGCGGCTGATCGCCAGCACGGCCGCGAACCCGCGGTCGTTGATCTGGAGCATGCCCAGCGCGTTCATCTGGAACAACTGCTGCCCTGCCACCCCGAGCCGCAGCTCGGAGAACACGAACAGGTTGAACCGCCACCCGGCCGCCGAGTCGTACTTGAAGTCGACGGCGAACACGCCCTCCAGCGCGAACGACACCGGCCCCTTGTCGAACCGCAGCGCCCCGACCATGTACAGCCCGAACGAAGCCGGCTCCAGATCGAACGTCTGCTCCTGCACCACGTTCGCCTGCCCGGGTGCCGGGAGGGCGAGGGTGACGGCGTGCGTGTCGTCCGCGTCGGAGTTGATCCGCAGGTAGACCTGGGCGTCGGCCTTGATGCCGGCCTGGTCGAGGAACGGGATCGCCCCGCTCGTGAACACGATCCGGGCCGCCCCCCACACCTTGAAGCCGCCGCCGTACTGCACGACGAACGACCCGGCCGCCGCCACCACGTTGCTCGCCTGGATGAACGACGCGATGTTCGCCGACAGCGAGGCGTTGAAGTCGAGCCGGAACTTGTCGCTCCCGAAGCTGATCATCACCTGGCCCTTGAGGGTCAGCGTGGCGAGCGGGACCGGGCTGTACTCGATCAGCCCGTCGAGCCGGATGCCGAACCCGTCGGCCGGCGTGGTGGTGTCGGCCGGGTCGATGAACGCGCCGTTCGAGTCCGTCAGCCCGAGCGTCGCCCCGCCGGCGACGACGAGCTGCTTCAGCATCGTGCCGCCGGGCAGCTCGACGTACTGCTCGAAGTAGAACAGGATCTTGACGTTGCCGCTGGCGACGTTGCTCAGGTCGAAGTACGCCCGGAAGTTCAGCTCCTGGCCCGACCCGCCGCCCCCGAACTTCGCGTACGCGTTGAGCAGGATCTTCCCGTCGGTCGAGATGATCACGTTGCCCGTGATGCTCAGCTCGTCCTCGGGGATGGCGCCGATGCCCATCGTCACCGAGGCCTCGATCCGGATCACCTTGCTCATCACGTCGAGCGACCCGCCGCTCGACTGCACGGTCAGCACGTTGTTCGCGTCCAGCGTGACGACGAACGTGTACGCCCCCTCCGCGATCGTCCACGCCACGCCGGCCTGGGCCCCGCCGGCGGCGGTGATCTTGGCCGCGCCGGTCAGAGAGATGCCGTAGGCGGCGAATGCCGCCGTCAGGTCGGCGTTGAACGTGCCGTTCCGCAGCGCGGTGGCGACGGCCGACACCGCCGGCACGGCCGTCTTCGCCCCGGTCCCGTTGGCGTCGATCGCGAACCGTGCCCCGGTGACGACCAAGCCGCCGGCCAGGTCGCGGGTCAGGACGTAGAACTTCGACCCGTCGACGACCACCCACTCCTTGTTGGCGACGACGGCGGAGATCTTCGTCTTGACGAGGCCGACCGCGTTCGTGCCGGCCAACGTGTAGCCGTAGGTGAGGAACTCGGCCTTGAGGTGTTCGGTGACGTTGTTGTTGTCGAGCCCGGCCGCGTCCGCCGCCGCCCCGGCGACGGTGAACAGGTACCCGCCGGCCCCGCCGCCGGCCTGGTTCACGACGGCCTGCTTCAGCTGCTTCTGCCACTGCTCCAGCGTCAGCTCCGACGACGGGGCGAACACCGGGCTTTTGAGGTCGGCCGCGTTCGAGATGCTCGGGAACGGCTGGGCGTCGAAGCTGATCCCGCCGGCCAGCGACTTGATCGCCAGCTGGGTGGTCGGCTCCACGATGATGTTCGCGTCGATCGAGACGTACGCCGACAGCGGGCCCTTCTCGGACAGGCCGAACCGCAGGTGCAGCCCGTACCCGGCCGCCGTGGTGAAGCCGCCGTCGATGCCGGCGTAGAAGACCGTGTGGTCGAACGCCGCCCCGGGGGCGACCTGCCGGTTGCTCGCGTCCAGCTTGACGACGCCCAGGATCAGGGCCGCCTCGAGCTCGCCGCCGAACACGTCACCCTTGGCCGAGACGGCGGCCGAGTCGATGCTCGTGATCGGGAACTGCCCGTTCCGCAGCTTGTTGACGTCGATGACGACGTTCTCGATGTCGCCGTCGAGCTGGATCGTGCCGTACGTCCCGGTCACCTTCGCCGACAGCGTGATCGTGAAGTTGCCGGCGTCGGCGGAGAGGTCCGGCCACGTCAGCACGATGCTCTTGATCTGGATCGGGATCCAGGTCGGCCACCCGAGCTCGCCGGACGTGCCGGCCCCGATCGTCACCCCGATCGAGAAGTTCTGCGGCAGGCTGAACGACCCGTCCGCCCGGACGACGATCTGCCCGGTGGCGCTGCCGGCCGACCCGGTCAGCGTCAGCTTCGACAGGCTGACCGACACCTGAAGCCCGCTTAGGGAGATCAGCTGCTGGGTGCCGGTCGCAAGCGGGTTGAACGCGACGTTCGTCGCCGTCATCGCGATCGGGCCGAGCTTCAGCCCGACGCTGCCGGCGGTGAAGCTGAAGCCCCAGTTCCCGCCGCCGTCCCGCGTCAGCGTGGCGGCGACGTTCGTGCCCGTCACCTGGGCCGCGCTCGGCCCCAGGATCACGCTCTCGGCCCCGATCGAGATCGACCCCTTGAAGTCGATCCCGCTCGCGTAGCTCACCGACAGGTCCGTGATCGACACGAACGGGTTGCGGAACTGCACCAGGCTGCTGAACGACAGCGTGCCCAGGTACCGCAGCGTCCCCCGGCCGAGCTGGAAGTGGTCGCCGTAGACGGCCAGCCCCGGCACCGAGTTGCCGTTCGCGTCCTTAATCGGGGCGAGCTGGCCCTGGATGCCGCCGGTGCCGCCCTGGCCCATCGGGACCGTCACCGTGGCCGTCTCGATCGAGATCAGCTTTTGGGTGTTGTCGGCCCGGGGGTTGTATTGGACGGTGATGTTGCTGGCGTCGACGTTGACGACGTTCGGCACGTTCAGGACGAACCGGCCGGCCTGGAACGTGAACCCGCCGGTCGGGCCGAAGTTGGTGACCCGGAACGAACTGAGGTCGAGGCCGACGGCTAGCCGGAACGTGCCGCTGACGGCCGACAGGATGGCGGTGGTGCCGCCCGTGGCCGGCTGCGAACCGCCGCCGCCGGTGCCGGCCGCGGAGCCGCCGAACGTGAGGACGGCCGAGTCAGCCTTGAGGCCGAGGTTCACCTCGAGCTGCCCGTTCTTGAACGAGAACCCGTTGAAGACCGGGGCCAGGTTGTAGAGCGAGAGCGGGCCGATCTTGCGCGGCGTGCCTGTCGGCGTCGCCAGCGACGGGACGGTGCCCATCGACCCGGTCGAGCCGGGTTGACCGGGGGTGGCCCCGCCGGTCGTCGCGCCGACGGCGCTTTGGGCGTCGGGAGTATTTTGTGCGGACGGATCCGAATTTTGGGAGTCACCGTGCTCGGCGTCGACCGCGTTGGGGGCCGCGCCGCTGCCGCTGCTGAGGATCGAGAAGCCGGTGATCTGGAACCCGCGGGCCCCCAGGTTCAACCCGTTCGCCCCGAGCGTGAACTGCACGGTGCCGGAGAGGTCGACGATCGATTGGCCGGCCACTGTCAGCCCGAACGTGGCCCGGGTGGCGTCGATCGACAGCAGCCCGCCGATGCGCTGGATCGTCGCGTCGACGCTGATCGCCAGGACCGGGCGGTCGCTGCTGTCCTTGATCGCGAACGTGAGGTTGTCGACGTTGATGACCGGCGCGCTGCCGGCCGGGATGGTGCCGGCCAGGTCGGCCGGGTTCGGCTGGGCCGACCCGGTCGTGTTCACCCGCACGTTCAGCCCGCCGCCGACGTCGAGGCCCGGCAGCCCGACGAGCGACACGTTGCCGCCGGCCGCTAGGGCGTAGGTCATCGCGGCGGTGCCGGTCTTGACCAGCACCAGCCCGAGGTTGCCGCCGGCCACCTGCAACCCGACCGGGTCGGACCCGCCGACGCCGACGAACG
This sequence comes from Phycisphaerales bacterium, assembly GCA_028288905.1. Taxonomy (GTDB): domain Bacteria; phylum Planctomycetota; class Phycisphaerae; order Tepidisphaerales; family Tepidisphaeraceae; genus Humisphaera. Next base: position 10,913 of record JAQGHJ010000148.1, read on the forward strand.
CCCCGACGTTCGTCGCAGCGACCTTGATCGTGGTCGTGGTGCCGACGACGGACCGGTCGAACGCGAAGTCGCCGGTCAGGCTGACGAGCTGCTGGGTCGGGTCGCCGGGGGTGGCGACGGCCAGCGTGACGCCGGTGCCGGAGAACTGCTGCGCGTTGGCGGCGAAGTTGACGGACACCGGGATGGCCGCCCCGCCGAGCGGGTCGGGCACGAGCACGCTCTCGCTCACCGCGCCGGCCGTGTTCACCCGGACGGCGAGCGTGCCGCTCACCGTCAGCCCGGTGACGCCGAGCAGCGCGGCCCGGCCGGCGGCGTTCAGCGCGTATTTCGACGAAGTCTGCTGCCCAGTCGGCCGGCTCGCGTCGCGGGTGCCGAACACGACGAGCCCGAGGTTGGCGTTCTCCACGAGCACGCCGGCGGCGTCGGGGTTAACCGTGCCGTCCAGCAGCCGGGCCGGGCCGACGCCGAGGAACGCGTTCAGCCCCGCGGCCGCGATCAGAACTTTGGTGATAGTAACGCTGCCGACAGTCGTGGCAGACTGGCTGAAGCTGAACCCGCCACGGAGCGCGACGAATTCGCGCCCGCTGCCGTCCCCGACGGCGAGCGTGGCCGTACCGGCGACGGACAGTTCGTTGGCGGTGAAGGTCAGCAACTGGGGAACGGTGGCACCAGGGGTGGCCGCGTCCGGGGCGGGCACCGTCTCACGGACGGCCGCCCCGGTGTTGTTCACCCGGACGTGGAGGGTGCCGCCGAGCGTGAGCCCGGTGATGCCGACCAGTTCCGCCGACCCGTACACGTCCAGGGCGACGCCGGTGGGCAGGAACAGGACGGACCCGCCCGCGTCGGAGATCCGCACGCCCGTCGTCCCGTCGCCGACGAACGCCCCGAGCCCGCTGGCGACGAGGCTGACGGTCGACTTGCCGGCGGCCGTCGTCACCTTCTGGACGACGAACCGGCCGGTCAGGCTCGTGCCGCCGACCGTGAACGTGACGGGGTTGGCGGCGATGACGAACGTCTGCTGCCCGCCGGTGGTGTCGATCGTCAGGCCGAACGCCGTGTCGAACCCGACGCCCGGCAGGTTCACCGCCAGCGTGCCCGAGCCGGTGCCCTTCACCCCGCGGCTGGCGGCGGCGGCGGTGGACCCGCCGAGCGTCAGGTTCGCCGTGCCGTTCGTGAGCGCCACCACATCGGCCAGCGCGACGGTGACGCCGCTGGCGGTGACGGTGACGGTGCCGTTTCCGTTGTCGTTGAAGGTGAAGTCGCCGGCGAGCGTCTGCCCGACCACCGACAGGCTCAGGTTTGACCCGCTGACGGTGATCGCGCTCGGGGCGACGTTCAGCGTCACGTCCCCGCCGAGCGCGACGCCCGGCAGGCCGTTGAGGCTGACCCGGCCGGTCGCGGTCCCGCTGATCCGGCCGCCGGCCCGGGCGAACGTCGCGCTGCCGCCGGTGACCATCAGCAGGCCGTTCCCGAGCGACACCATCAGGTTCGTGAGCGAGACCGACGCGGTGCCGTTGGTCGACCCCTCGGCCGCGATCTTGCCGCTGACGCTGACCGGCCCGATCTGCTCGTTGAACTCGGCGCTGATGCCGGCCGTGATCGTGTACGTGCCGTTGCCGAACGAGGCGGTCACTTGCCCGTTCACCCCGCCGAAGCTGCCGGTGCCGACGAGGCTGCCGCTCAGCCCCGTCGGCATCACCAGCAGGTTGCCGCTGAAGCTGATCGGGCTCGGGGCGTCGGCGGACGACAGTTGCAGGTTCGACACCGACGCCGCCAGCAGCCCGCTGGCCGAGTCGCGGGCGAAGGCCAGGTCGGCCGACAGCGTCTGCCCGGCGACCGTCAGTTGCACCCCGGTGCCGGTGACGGCGAGCGCGGTCGGGGTGAAGGCGACGGACACGGTGCCGCCGAACGACACGCCCGACAGGTCGCTGCCGACGCTGAGGGTGCCGGTGGCCGCCCCGGTGACGCCGCCGTTGCCGACGACGAGGTCCGCCGCCCCGCCGGTGACGCCGACCAGCCCGTCGCCGAGCGACAGGATCAGGCCGTTCACGTGCAGCTCGACGGCCGTCCCGACCTTGGCGAAGGCGAAGTCGCCGGAGATCGTCTGGCCGAACAGCGTGAGCGTGGCCCCGGTGCCGGTGACCTTGACCGCCCCGCCGCCGACGCTCACCTCGTAGGTGCCGCCGAACGCGATGTCGGCCGACCCGCCGTCGACGGCGACGTCGCCGGAGGCCGACCCGCGCATCCCGCCGGCAGGGCCCTTCGTCAGCGCGAAGTCGCCGACGCCTGCCGACACCCGCACCACGCCGCCGAAGGCGAGGCCCAGGTTGTCGACGTGCAGGGTGACCGCGTCCGGCGTCTGGGCGAAGCGGAAGTTGCCGGTGATCTCCTGGCCGTACGCGCTGAGGCTGACGCCCGTGCCGGCCACCTCGACCGTGGCCGGTCCGCCGTTGGCGCCGGAGGCGAACGAGACGGCGAAGTTCGTGGAGTTGAACGTGACGCCCGGGACGTTCGCGGACAGGCCGCCGGACAGCGAGCCGGTCACGCCCGCCTTGGTCACCAGGAGCGACCCGCCGGCGTCCCGGACGGCGACGGTGCCGTTGCCGAATGACAGGTTCACGCCGCCGACGTCGAGCAGCAGGCCGTCGACATCGCGGTGGAAGAAGAAGGTGGCGGCCAAGCTCTGGCCCGGCAGCGTGAGCGTGTTGGTATGTCCGGCGAGCGTGCGGGCGGTGATGCTGCCGACGCCGACCTCGACGCCGATCGCACCGCTAAAGCCGACCCCGCCGACCCCGTTGCCGGCCGCCACCTCGCCGGCGAACCCGCCGGTGACGGTGCCGCCGGCCACGTCGAGCTGACCCGTGCCGTCCGACACGGTGACGAGGCCGCCGCCGATCGAGGCGGTCAGGTTGGCGGCCGACAGGTGCAGGCCGGTGGCGTCGCTGACGAAGTCGAAGTCCCCGCCGATCGACTGGTCGCCAGCCGTCAGCCGGTTGTCCGTGCCGCTGAGCTTGAGCAGGCCCGGGGCGAAGGTGGCAGCGAGACCGCCGGTGAACTCGAACCCGGTGAAGCTCGCGCTCACCCGCCCGGCGGCCGTCCCGCTCACGCCCGCCCGGGTGACCAGCAGCGTGCCGCCGGCGTCGAGCAGGCTCAGGGCCCCGCCGCCGAGCGACGCGTTGAGGTTCGTCACCGTCAGTTCGAGCCCGGCCGCGTCTTGGGCGAAGCTGAACCCGGCGCTGACGGTCTGCCCGGCGATCGCGAGCGTGTCCACCTGACCCTCGGGGGTGGCGGCGAAGATGCCGCCGGCCCCCACGCTGACCGCGATCGGGCCGCTGAAGCTCACGCCCCCGCCGACCGTGCCGGCCGCGATCGTGCCGGCGAAGCTGCCGGACACCGTCCCGCCGCCGACCGACAACGCGCCGGACCCGTTCGCCACCGTCACCAGCCCGCCGCCGAGCGAGGCGGCGAGGTTGGCGGCGGTCAGCTCAATGCTGTCGGCCGACTTCACAAAGGTGAAGTCGCCCGACACGGTCTGCCCGCCGGCCACCAGCTTGTTGTTCGTCCCGCTGACCGCCACCGTGTCGCCGTCGAACGCGACGGCCAAGTTGCCCTGTAGCTGGACCGCCCCGCCGAGGTTCGACGCGATGGTGCCGGCCGCCGAGCCGGTGACGCCCTCGGCCGTCACGAGCAATTCGCCCGTCGCGCCGGTGACGCTCAGCGCGTCGCCGAGCGACAGGTTCAGGTTGGCGACGGTCAGGGCGAGCCCGGCGGGATCCTTGGCGAAGGTGAAGTCGGTGGTGAGTTGGTACCCGGCGATCGTCAGCGTGTCGCCCGTGCCGGCGGCGGAGATCGCGCTCGGCTTCACCGTGACGGTGACGAGCCCGGCGAACCCGACCGCCCCGCCGGTGACCGCCCCGCCGACGGCGACGTTGCCGCCGAACGTTCCGGTCACTTTGCCGTCGGCGACCTTCAGATCCGCCGCCCCGCCGGCGACGGTCACGAGGCCGTTGCCCAGGTTGGCCGACAGGTTGCTGCTCGTCAGGTGGAGGCCGGCCGCGTCGCGGAGGAACGCGAAGTCGCCGGCCACTGTCTGCCCGCCGACGCTCAGCCGGCCGCCGGTGGCGGAGATGGCGAGCGTACCGGGGGCGAACTTGATCCCGAACCGGTCGGCTGACAGGCCGGCGATACTCGCGTCGACGGTGCCGGCGATGTCGCCGACCACGCCCGCCCCCCCGACCGTGACCACGCCCGCGACGTCGGTGATCGACAGCGCCCCGCCCAGCGACAGGCCGACGTCGGCGAGGGTGAGTTGAACCGTTTGGGTCGCGGCGTCGCGGGCAAAGGTGAAGCCGCCCGTCAGCTTCTGGGCGGCGACCGTCAGCGAGACGCCGGTGCCGGAGGCGGTTAGCCCCTCGGGGGCGACGGTCACCGAGACGAGGCCGCCGAAGGTGACGCCGGTCGTGGTCGAGCCGGCGGCGACGTACCCCGTGAACTGCCCGCTGGCCTGACCATTGGTAATGGTCAGGGTCGCGGTCGCCCCTGGGGCGTCGGCCGACCGGCGGCCGACGGTGACGAGCCTGCCGCCGAGGTCGGCAGTCAGGTTCGACACGTCAAGCTGGAGATTCGTGCTGCTGCCGGCGACGGTCGAGAAGGTGAAGTCGCCCGCGATCGTCTGCCCGGCGATCGTCAGCGAGTCGTTCGTGCCGTTGACGGTCAGGGTACCCGGCGCGAAGCTGACGCCGAGCGTGCCGCTGAACCCGGCCAAGGTCGAGGTGACCGTGCCGGCCGTGCTGCCCACCAGCCCGCCGGGCGTCACGCGGAGCGTGCCGCTGCCGCCGGTGACCGCGAGCAGCCCCCCGCCGATCGAGATCCCGACACCGCCCGCCGTCACCTCGAGTCCGTTCGCGTCCTCGTAAAAGGTGAAGCTGCCGGCGAATGACTGGCCGTACGCGTCGAGCGTGCCGTCCGTGACGCTCGCCCGGACGATCCCCGTGTCGACCGCCACGGCGACGGTGCCGCCGAAGCGAATCCCGGCCGCCGCCAGCGTCGGGCCGGACAGGACCGTGCCGGCCGCCGTGCCGGTGACGGTGCCGGTCGTGATGTTGACGTTAAGATCGGCGGTGCCGTCCGTCGCCTGGACGAGCCCGCCGAAGGACAGGGCGAAGTCAGTGATCGAGAGCCGGACTGCGGTGAGCGGGCCGTACTGCGGCAGGGCCGGCGGCGTGACCAGCGCGGACTCGGAACCCACACCGGGGAACCCAGGCAAGTTCGGAAGGCCGGCTCCCGCCTCCGCGTCGGCCGAAGCGGCGGACGGCAGCGGCTCGAATGCCGGGACGAAGTCGAAGCTCCCGGCCAAGGCGATGTCGCCGAACTGGAGCTTGTCGTTCTGGCCGGAAACGCTCATGCCGTCGGCGTCGAACGCGATCGCGAGCAACCCGCTGAACCCGACGATCGACGTCCGGACGGTCCCGCTGGCGCTGCCGGTCACGCCGGCCGCGGTGACGGACAGGTCGCCGGCGGCGTTGCGGATCGACAGCACGCTGCCGAGCGACAGGTCGACGTCGCTCAGGTGGACGTTCAGCCCGGCAGCCGTCTTCGTGATGTCGTAGTCGGCGGTGATCTGCTGGCCGAGCACGTTCAGCACGTTGTCCCGGCCGCGGACGGTGATGCCGTCGCCCGGGGCCACGGTGACGGAGACGATCCCGTCGAACCCGATGCCGGCCGCCGACCCGGCGGACACGGCCCCGCTGAACGTGCCGCTGAACGCGCCGTTGTCGATCTTGAGCGTCGACGCCGGCACGTCCGCGTCGGCCGCCGGCGGGCGGACGGTGACGAGCCCGCCGCCGAGCGACGCGTACAGGTTCGTCGCCGCCAGCCGCACGACGCCGCCCGGGGCGGTCGTGACGACCATGTCCCCGCCGATCGTCTGCCCGGCCACCGTCAGGCTCGCGCCCGTCGCCTCGAACGTGACCGTGCCGTCGGCGAAGGCGACGGCTAAGTTCCCGCTGAACCCGACCACGTTCGAGCTGAACGCGGCCGCGAACGCCCCATCAACGCCCTGCTTGTCCGCCCGCACCACGAGGGTGCCGGCGGCACCGGTCACCGCCAGCGCCCCGCCGCCGAGCGACAGGTTCACGCCGGAGACGGCCAGCGACAGCCCCGCGTCGGTCTCGGCGAACGCGAACGCGGCCGAGAAGGTCTTGCCGGCCACCGTCAGCGACGCCTGCTGGCCCGGGGCGGTGGCGGCGGTGATCGCGTCCGGGCCCACCGAGACGACGACCGGGCCGTTGAAGTCGACGTTGTCCACGCCGGCCCCTGCCGACACCGTGCCGTTCAGGCTGCCGCTGAACTGCCCGCCGGCGATCGTGGCGGCGAACGTCGCCCCGTTCGGGTTGGCCGAGTTGCCGCCGACCTTGACCAGCCCCCCGCCGAGCGTCGCCCGCACGCCGCTGGCGGCGACGGTGACGACGGCCGCGTCGCCGGCCCCGGTCGTGCTGACGGCGAAGTCGCCGGTGATCGTCTCGGCCCCGACGGTGAGGGTGTCGTCCGCGCCGGCGAGGGCCATGTCCGACGCGCCGAACGTGATCGCGACGCCGCCGGCGAACGTGGCCTGGCCGATCGTGGTGGCCACCTGACCGCTCACCGTCCCGCTGGCCGCCCCGCCGGCGGCGACTGTGAAGTCGCCGGTCAGGGCGTTCACGGCCAGCAGGCCGTTGCCGAACGCGAGCGTCGCGTCCACGATCGTGAACTTCGTCGACCCGGCTTGGGCGTCGACCGCGAACGACCCGGTGATCGTCTGCCCCAGCACGACGACCGACACGTCGGTCCCGCCGAGGTGGAACCCGGTCTCGTCGGCCGTCACCGTCAGCGACCCGCTGACGGCCGCCGCGCTGCCGCCGCCGAGGCTGGCCGTGCCGGTGAGCGTGCCGGCCACGCCCTTGCTCAGGGCGGCCGAGATCGTCAGGCTGCCGCTGGCGCTGGCGAGCGTCGTCGTGCCGAACGTCGCGTTGACGTTCGCGGCCGACGCGTTCACCACCACCCGATTGCCGCCGTCGGTCGAGAGCTTGAAGCCGAAGTCGCCCGTCACCTGCTGCGTCGGCGACAGGCTGATCGCGGTGTTCCGCAGGTACGCCTCGGCGAACGGCCCGGCCGGGATCTGGAGGGACTTACTCCGGTCCAGCGGGTCGGGGAACGACACGACGTCGGCCCCGGTGTTCATCCGGAACACGCCGGTCGCATGGGCCCCGACGCCATTCGGCCCGGCCACGGTCACGTCGACGTCGATCGCCCCGGCGAATCCGCCGTTCTGGAACAGGAACGCGGCCCCGCGGAACGCCGGGTCGGCCGCGTCGCTCGGGCCCGTCGGGCTGGCGATCGTGACGTAGTTGTTCGTGCCGTCGCCGAGGGTGGCGGTCAGGTTGGCGACCGACGCGCCGATCAGCCCCTGGTTCTCGGCGATCTGGGAGAAGGCGAGGTCCGCCTCGAACGTCAGCCCGGCGGCCGTCACCTGGACGTTCTGCCCGGTGATCTTCAGGTTCTTGTCCGCGGCGGTCGTGTCGACTGAGAAACCGAACGTGCCGCCGAACGTCGTGTTCGACGAGGTGAACGTGGCGGCGACGGTGGCGGCCCCGGTCCCCTTGTACCCGGCGGCCGTCATCTGCAGCGTGCCGGACAGGTTCGCGACGCTCAGGGCGGTGCCGAGGTTGACGGTCGCCCCGCTCACGCCGAGCTGCACGCCCGACCCGTTCCGCTCGAACGCGAACGACCCGCTGATCTTCTGGTCGCCGCCGACCGTGACGGCCCCGGCCGCCCCGATCTTGATGTCGTTGTCCTGCCCGGCCCGCGTGTCCCACGCGAGGTTCAGGCTCGTCAGGTTGACCTGTAGCCCCGCCCCGACGCTGAAGCTGCCGAGGTTCGATACGCTGCCGGCGATCCCGCTGCCGGTAATGGTCAGCGATGCAGACCCGTTCTGGATCCGCGCCAGGTTGTTCGGCAGCGATAGGTTCACGTTCG
>JAQGHJ010000159.1 GCA_028288905.1 Phycisphaerales bacterium
TTCGCACCCGATCACCTTGTACGACGCCCGCTGCCCGGCCGGCCGCGAGACCACTTTTTCTGCCCCGAGCGCGATAAGGTCTGCGTTCGTGTAGCTCTTCAACACCCGGCCGCCCAAGGCGAACCGCAGCTGTTCCGCCGTCTGCCAGTCGGGCATCGCCTGCCCGGCGATCCGGGCCGCCGGCCGCGGTTGCATGACGGCCAGCACGGCCACCTTCCCAGCGATCGGCGACCACCCGAGCGTCACGCCGCTCGGCGCGTACCAGTCGTACCGGTCCACCCGCTCGTCGGCCGGCTCCCGGACCGCGTACACGTCCGTCCGCCCGCCGGTCCCTGTAGCGTCGGCCGGCACACCTCGGGCGTAGAACGCGCCGTCCGGGCCCGAGATCACGTACGGCGCGTTCGGCACCGGCTTCGACCCGACGGCCGGGACTGCCAGGAGCACAACGGTACACAGGACGACCAGCACGGCGCGGGCGGCTGACGACATGGGGAGCTCCGCTGCGAAAGGAGATGGAATGGATCGACGCGACGCGGGCCGAAGTCTGCCGTGACGTGGCGGTGCCGGTCGACCCTCCGTCTTCCGTTCCGACGCCCAGCCGGCCGAAAAGTTGCGGGACCGAATGGTGAAACCATCGGCGCAAAAAAGAACGCCCGGCCAGACAAGCTGGCCGGGCGTCTACAGTGTGCGTTCTGCTGTTGGCCTGCAACGGTCACGAGGACCGAATGCCTGCCAGGGCTGCCGAGCAGCCGCGTGTACCGCAGGATTCACACCTACGGAAGCTGCTCACAGCAGCCCACACGTACAGTCACAATGGGTCACGGATCACCTCCTATTCATCGGGTCCACGGCCGTCACGATTGCGACTGGCACCGCGGCACCCATCGGCCTTGCCCAACCGACGCGGGATCGTTCGAGGGTGACTGCCGGCGGACCCTTGGGGCGCGGCTCGCGCCGCGGCTGGGAGGTCGACCTTAGTTGAGGGTGACCGGTTCGTGTGACCGATCGCCCGCGCCCTCTACTGCCCGCCGCCGGGCTCTTTCCCCCGGCAACGCCTTGCCGGGAACTACCAACCTCTCAGATCCGACTCTTAAGGTTGGCGTCCGACGTCCACTCGTCAGCGTGCGTCGGACACAGGAAATATACGCTGGGATCCCCCCGCGGGTCGACTCCGCCACAAAATTTTTCGCGGGCAATGTTAGGGCAATATTCCGACGTCTCTAGCGGATCGTAAATCGGCGGGCGGCCGCTGCTCGCGATGCTTGAAACGGGCGCCGGCGCGGGCACGACAGGGTCATGCCGCGCCGGCGTCCCGGCGGGCGGCCGGGATCACGACGATGCTCTTGGGGCTCGTCGGGCAGTCGTGTTCGCACACGCCGCAGCCGGTGCAGCCGTCGGGGTGAACGACGACCTTGCCGCCGATCAGTTCGATCGCCCGCGGGCCGATCGGGCAGCGGTCGACGCACATCGTGCAGTCGGTGCCCTGGGACCGGACGCACCGGCCGGGCCGCCACTCGGCCGTGCCCATGTCGACCAGCCCGATCGGGACGGCCTCGATCGCCCCCGTCGGGCAGTTGTACATGCACAGCAGGCCGTCGCACATCGCGCACGGCTGTTCGTCGGCGATGATGAACGGCACGCCGTCAGCCCGGTCCGGGTCGAGCTGGATGGCATGGACCGGGCAGGCCGACACGCAATTGCCGCAGTGGCTGCAGGCGGTGATGAAGTCCGCCTCCGGCTTGGCCCCCGGCGGGCGGAGGATGCGGAGGCCGAACGAGCGGCGGGCCGCCGAACCGCCCCCGGCGGGCTCAACAGCGGTGCGTGCGGACACGTCCGCCGTCGCAGGCTTGGCGGCGGCCGGCGCGGGAGCCGCCGCCAGACCGCCGGTCTGGGCTTCTAACTCCTTCATCGCCCGCTGGAGCGGGCCGGCGGCCTTGCCGACGTTGTCGAGCAGGCCGCGGAGGCCCTCCCGGAAGAAGCGGCGGCGGTCCATCGGTCGGTCGTCGGACATCGGGACGGCATTGTACGCGGGCGGGGCTCCGGCGTGGCCTGCTCCGGCCCCCTCGCCCGGTATTCCGGGAGAGGGCTGGGGTGAGGGTTCGTCGCGGCGGCGGCCCGGGCTTACAACCCGATTTCACCGCGATAGGACCCTCACCCTAACCCTCTCCCGGAATACCGGGAGAGGGGACCGAACGAACCGTGTGCAAGCAGCGGCCGATTGCCCGCCGGGTCGATTCTGCGTCCACCCGGTCTTAAGATCGCTCCATGCAGTCCGCCTCCGGGATCGGGATCGTCACGACGCCGACGCGCGAAGCGGCGTCTCCGCCAGCGGCCGGCGCGGCCGGTTTGGCCGCGCCGGGGTTGTGGTTGCCGGCGCTGTCGCTGGCCCAGCGGGAGCTCGTCCGGTTCATCCGCCAACCGCACCGGGTGGTTGGGGCGCTGGCGACGCCGATCGTGTTCTGGCTGCTGATCGGGCTCGGCATGGGCCGCAGCTTCCGTGGCGAGGGCGTGCCGGGCGGCGGGGACTACCTCCAGTTCTTCTTCCCGGGCACCGTCCTGATGATCCTGCTGTTCACCGCGATCTTCAGCACGATCTCGATTATCGAGGACCGCCGCGAAGGGTTCCTCCAGAGCGTGCTCGTCGCCCCCGTCAGTCGGATGTCGATCGTGCTCGGCAAGGTGCTCGGCGGGGCGGCGCTGGCGTTTGGGCAGGGGCTGCTGTTCCTGCTGCTGGGGCCGTTGGCGGGGCTCAAGCTGACCGTCGGCGGGTTCGCGGCGGCCGCGGGCATGATGGCGATCGTGTCGTTTGCCCTGACCGCCCTCGGCTTCTGCATCGCGTGGCGGATGAGCTCCACCCAGGGGTTCCACGCGATCATGAACCTGTTCCTGATGCCGATGTGGTTCCTGAGCGGGGCGCTGTTCCCGCCGCGGGCCGACACGTTTGCCCCGCTGCGGTGGACGATGGTACTGAACCCGCTGACGTACGGGCTGGCCGGCATGCGGCGGGCGCTGTATGTCGGCACGGCGACGGGGGCCGAATTGTCGGCCGCGTTGCCCGGGTGGGCCGTGTGCGTCGGCGTGAGCTTGGCGTTCGCGGCGGCGACGTTCGGCGTCGCCAGCTACATGGCCGGCGGACGAACGGCGGCCGACTGGCAGGCGTGACGCAGGCTCCCCCACCGCGACTCGTAAGGCGATCCAGCCCGCCGGCGACTACCGTTTTTAACGCCCCGACACCCGTTCGACGAGGACGATGAGCAAGCCGCAGAAGATCTTCACGACGTGCCTGTGGGGCGTGCTGTTGCTGGCAATGGCCGGCGTAGTGGCCGGCAAGCTGTTCTGGGCGCGGAACCCCGACGGGTCCCGCGGGCTGGCGGGCGGCGGGCCGGAGGTGCTGTTCCCTGCCGCCGAGTTTCGGCTGACGGACCAGGACGCCAAGCCGTTCGGCAACGCGGAACTCAAGGGCAGGCCGTACGTCGCCGCGTTCGTGTTCACGACCTGCGGCAGCATCTGCCCGCGGATGACGACCCAGATGGCAGCCCTGCAGAAGGACCTGCCGGCCGAGGTGCAACTCGTGTCGTTCTCCGTCGACCCGAAGCACGACACGCCGGAGGTGCTGAAGCGGTACGCCGCCACGTACAAGGCCGACGAAAGCCGCTGGCACTTCCTCACCGGCGAGCGGGAGGCGGTCGTGAAGGTGGTCGGGGAGATGAAGCTGCCGTTCAAGGACGAACAGGCCGGCGACCACCCGATCCTGCACAGCGAGCGGCTGCTGCTGATCGACGGCGACAACCGCATCCGCGGCACCTACCTGAGCCACGAGCCCGACGCGCTGAAGAAGCTCGTCGCCGACGCGAAGTACCTCGCCGGTCACCCGGGCGACAAGGCCGGCGAGACGGGGGCGCGCTCGTGACGGACTTGCTCGTGACGCACCTGTTGGCGGCGGCCGCCACCGGCCCGGTTCACTCAGTTGGCGGCGTGACGAAGGACATGCTGGCGGCGCTGAACGCCACGCTGAACGGCACGTCGGCCGTGCTGCTGCTGGTGGCGTTCGTGCTCATCAAGCGGCGGCGGGTTCGGGCGCACGCGTGGACGATGGTGGCGGCGCTGTGTACCAGCGCGGTGTTCCTCGTCTTCTACGTGACGAGCTACGTCCTCTTCAAAGACCGCAGCAGCGGCCTGCGGCCCGGGCCGCTGCGGACGTTTTACTTCGCCCTGCTGATCTCCCACGTCTTGCTGGCCGTGGGGATGTTGCCGATGATCTTCCTGACCTTCCAGCGGGCCTACCGCCGGCAGTGGCAGCGGCACCGGGCGATCGCCCGGCCGACGTTCTACATCTGGTTCTACGTGTCGGTGACCGGCGTGATCGTCTACTGGATGCTCTACCACCTTTTCCCGAGCCTCGACCGATAAGGGCCGGCCCGCCGCACCGACCCTTACCCCGCGCCGGGCCCGCCGGACACGAAAGGCAGTTCTCGCCATGCGCAAGTCGCCCCGCCTCGTGCTGCTCGCCTCAATCGTGCTGACCGCCGGCGCGTTCGCGGCCCCCGCCTCGGCTTGTCCGAGTTGCAAGGACTCGATCGCGATGGGGTCGTCCGAGGACACCGGCACCGGCGGCCCCTCGGCCGGCCTGCCCGGCGGGTTCAACACGAGCGTCTACGTGATGCTCACCGGCCTGATCGGCACGCTCGGCTTCGTCGGCCTTAACCTGTACCGAGCCGGCCGCGGGGTGACGGAGGCCCATGCCACCGTCCGCCCCGAACCCGCCGCGGGGCGTTGAACCCATCTGGGGGAATCTGCGGGATGTGGTCTTGAGCCCCGAAGGGGCGGAAGCACCATAGCCCGGGGGTGACCGACCGGCCGCAGGCCGGGAGGGAACCCCGGGTTGAATCGGGCAAACGAGCAAAGCCCCGGAGGGGCGGAAGAGCCCACCGGCCCTTCCGCCCCTCCGGGGCTTGTGCTTCTCACTCTTCGCTAGCCCAGGGTTCCCTCCCGGCCTGCGGCCGTTCGGTCGCCTTGGGCTATGGTGCTTCCGCCACTTCGGGGCTCCGGAATGACACCGACAACTCGCTCATGAAATAGCTGCCAGCCTTCTCACATCCCCGCGAAGTTCGCCAGGATCTGCAGCCCGACCTTCTGGCTCTTCTCCGGGTGGAACTGGGTGGCCATCACGTTGTCCCGCCAGACGCTGCTGACGAACGGCCTGCCGTAGTCGGTCGTCGTCGCGACGACGTCGGCGTCAGCCGGCTCGACGTGGTACGAGTGGACGAAGTACACGCCGGCGTCGTCGGCCAGCCCGGCCATGATCGGGGACCGGCGGACGTGCGTCAGCCCGTTCCACCCCATGTGCGGGACCTTCAGCCGGCCCGCACCGGCCGCGTCGGCGTCGACGTCGAACCGCACGCACTTGCCCGGCAGCACGCCGAGCCCGCGGTGCTCGCCGTCCTCGTACCCGACGTCGAACAGCATCTGGAGCCCGAGGCAGATCCCGAGGAATGGCCGGCCCCGCTCGATGTGTCGCACGATCGGGTCGGCGAACCCCTTCTCCCGCAAGGTGGCCACCGCGTCGCAGAACGCCCCGACGCCGGGGAGCACCACCTTGTCCGCCCGGGCGATGTCGTCCGGGTCCGACACGACCGCCGCCGCGTGCCCGACGTGCTCGAACGCCTTCTGGACCGAGCGGAGGTTGGCCATGCCGTAGTCGACGATCGCGATGGTGGAGGACATGAGGGTGGGGGAGTTTAGGCCGCGGTCCGAACCGGAGCATCGGGACGACTCGGGTGAGGGCGCTGCGGGACGGCGGGGGCAGCACCACCCCGTTTATCATCCTGAGCGCAGCGAAGGATCTCGGGTCGGAAGACGGGCTACGCGAGCCGCATCTCCGACCCGAGATCCTTCGCTGCGCTCAGGATGACAAGCGGGAGCGGCACCTTGCTGAGGATCGCTCAGCAGCCCCGGGCGGCCCGCCTCTTCACTTCGTCAGCACGACGATCTCGACCCGCCGGTTTTTCGACTTGTCGGTGGCGCTCTTGGGCTTGGCGTCGCCGAACCCCTCGGCCGACAGCTGGGCGGCGGGCACGCCCTTGCTCGCCAGGTAGTCGCGGACGGCCTTCGCCCGGGCCTCGCTCAGCTCCTGGTTGCTCTTCCACTTGCTGACCTTGATCGGGTCGCTGTCGCTGTGGCCCTGGACCTTCACGGTCTTGCCGGCGTACTGCGCCTTCAGGGCGGCGACGAGCTTGTTCAGGTTCGCCTTGGCCGACTCCTTCACGGTCGCCTTGCCGCTGTCGAACAGGGCATCGCCGAGGAAGTTGACGGTCGTGGTGCCGGCGACCGGGTCGACGGACACCTCGCCGCCGAGGTCCGTAGGGGTCGGGGCGGGCGGCGGGGTCGGGGCCGGCTTGAACGCCGTCGGCTCGGCCGGCGGCTTGACCGGGTCGGGGGCCTTGACGCTCGGCTCCGGGGCCTTGGCCGGCTCCGGCGGGGCGATCGGGGCCTCCTGCGACTTCATCGAGTTTCGCTCGTCGATCCGGGCCTGCAGTTCGCGGTTCTGCTGCCAGAGCCGGTCGTTCTCGTCCTTCATCTTGTTCTGGCAGCCGGCCCCGGCGACCAGAACGACCGCCCCCAGCGCCGCGCCGCGGAAGGCCGTCCGCTTACCACCCGACCGACCGCCGAGGAACGCAACCGAGCCCATGACGAGTCCTTTCGAAACCGCGGGCGTGCCCGCCGAAACCGCTTGGGGAGAGGCGGCGACCGCCGCGGCCGGTCCCCGGCCGGGGTCGCCGGTGAGCCGGAATGCTAAGAAGCCGCCGTCCGACGTCAAGGGAGGGACCCCGGGAAAGCCCGGTGAGCCTTCCGGCGGACCCGGCGGCCGAACCGCAACTTTATAGGAGCACCGTCGCCGTCCGCCGATTCGCTGTTGTCCCGGCCGGCCGGGCGACGATGCCTAGTTGGTACCACTTCCGTGGTGACGGCCCCGCGGCGGTCGGTGCCGTCGACACCCCTGCGGCGGAGCGACACATGGCCCGTACAACTCGTCGGACGGTCGTCACCTGCCTCGCCGGATTGGGTCTTTGCGTACCCGCCGGCGGGTGCATGAGCGGGATGCGGTACAAGGTGCCGATGCCGTCGTCGCTGACGATCGGCACCGTGCGGCAGGAAGACGACGCCGCGCTAGCCCGGGTCGCCGAGGCCGGTCGGCGGGACGACGTCGCGATGGCAACGACGAAGTAACCCGCGGCGTGCCGGGATAGTTCGAGTTAGCCCCGGACGGTCACCTCGCCCGCGCCAACTCGTCGGCGACGAGCTTCAGGTCCGCCACGAACGCCCGGTACCCGACCGCCCGAGCAGCAGTGTCCGGCGTGCGGAGCAGGGCGGACGGGTGGATGGTGGCCATCGTCCACGGCGCCCACGGGCTCGGGGCGGGCTGGCCCCGCTGGGTCGTGACGCGGAAATCCCGCCCGAGCAGGGCTTGGGCGGCCGTCGACCCGAGGCACACGACGATTGCCGGCCGGACGGCCCGGATCTCCGCCTCCAGCCACGGCAGGCAGGCCGACACCTCCCGGGCATTCGGCTTAACGTGCAGCCGGCGGGTGCCCCGCGGCTCCCACTTGAAGTGCTTGACCGTGTTCGTCACGTAGCACTGCCCCCGGTCCACCCCCGCGTCGACGAGCGCTTGATCGAGCAACTGACCGGCCGGGCCGACGAACGGCCGGCCGGCGTGGTCCTCCTGATCGCCCGGCTGCTCGCCGACGAACATCACCCGCGCCGCCGCCGGCCCCTCCCCGAACACGGTCTTCGTGCCCACGTCGCACAGGTGGCACCCGCGGCACCCGGCCGCGGCGGCGGCGAGTTGCGGCAGCTCCAGCGTGCCCGAGATAAAACGGCCCGCGCCCCACCCGGCGTCCGGACCGCCGGCAGTGTTCGCCTCATCGCTGTGGCTGGGGTCGCCGGCCGATTCGCCGAACAGGTTGCGGGCCGCCGCGGTGACGGAGAACGGTGGGACATCCGCCCGACTAACGCGACCGCGGATCGCAGCACCATCAGCCGGCGGCCGCGGCAGCGGGCGGTCGCCGCCCGGCCGGGCGGCTTGGCGGGCCTTGCGGATCATCTCCTCGACCCGGCGGGGGGCGTCGTGCAGGAGGTCCGGGATCAGCCGGGTCTCCGGCAGCGTCGGCCAGTGCCGGACCGGCAGCTCCTTCTTCATCGCCTTCAGCTTGATCCGGGCCGGGTTGAAGATGTTCGCGTAGTAGGTCTGCCAAAGGGTCTCGAGATCGTCGCCGGCCGGGGCGGCCGACTCGGGCAAGCCGGGGCCGAACGTCAGTTCCGCCCCGTCCCACGCGGCCGAGTCGTCCGGGGTCAGGATGACCCAGTTCAGGGTCGCGAACCGGCGGGCGAAGAACGGGGCGGTGAGCCGGACGATGTAGTGGTCGGGGCGGTGCCAGGCGACGTAATGCTCGCCGGTGTCGCCACCGCCCTCGGCACCGGCGGCCGCGCCGACGAGACGGAAGCGGACGAAAGCGGTCATTTTGTGCCGGTCCCGCCGGACGGCCCGCTCCATCTCGGTCAGTCGGTGGGTGTCGTCGTCGGTCGGCCGCTCCAGCAGGTTCCGCTCGCCGTGGGTGAGCCGCCAGAGGGCGCGGTAGAGCAGGTTCCACCGGTCGGCGTCTCGGTGACAGGCGACAGTGCCGGCAAGGTCCACGAACGCCCGCGACACCGGTGGCGGGACGACCTGCCCGTCCCGCGCCGGCGGCGGGGCGTCGGCCGGCGACCCG
>JAQGHJ010000190.1 GCA_028288905.1 Phycisphaerales bacterium
TCGAACCGGCGGCCGGCTTCCTGCGGCCGGAAGCGGTCGTCGCCGCGTACGCCGAGAACGCCCGGCGGGCGGGGGCGGAGATTCGGGAGAACGAGCCGGTGCTCGGCTGGACGGACGACGTCTGGCCCGGCCGGGCCACGGCGGGCGGGGGAGCAACAGGCGGGGCCTCGGCCGGCGGAGCGACGCCGGACCTGCTCATCCGCACCGCGGCCGGCGTGTACCGCACCCGGCGGCTCGTCGTGTGCGGCGGGGCGTGGGCCGCCCGGCTGCTGACCACTCTCGCCATGCCGCTCGTCGTCACCCGGCAGGTGCTGGGGTGGGTGCGCCCGGCCGATCTGGATTCGTTCGCGCTCGGGCGGTTCCCGGTGTGGGCGATGGAGAACCCGGACGGCACGCTCCAGTACGGCTTCCCGGTCCTGCCCGGCGAAGCCGCGATGAAGGTGGCGTGGCATGGCCCCGGTGCCCCGACCGACGCCGATACGGTGGACCGTCAAACGAGCGGGGCGGATGCGGCGACGTTCCTGCCGTCGCTCCCACACTTCCTGCCGGCCGCGGCCGGGCCGGTCGAGCGGATGACGGTGTGCCTGTACACGAACTCGCCGGACCACCACTTCGTCATCGACCGGCTGCCGGCCGACCCGCGGGTCGTCGTCGCGTGCGGGTTCAGCGGGCACGGGTTCAAGTTCGCCAGCGTGGTCGGGGAGGTGCTGGCCGACCTGGCGACGGCCGGGGCGACGCGGTGGCCGGTCGGGTTCCTGGGGGTCGGGCGGTTCGGGCGGTGAGGACGGGTTGATTAGGGAGGATTCAACTGGTGGGGCGGACATTCTTGTCTGCCGTCCCGAGGGCACGGGCATTCCTGCCCGGCCCGGGCGTTGGCTGTCATCCCGGCCGCACCGGCTCGGGCCACCGGGATACCGGCGGCCGCTCCCCGGCGCGGGACAGGCAGGAATGCCTGCCCCACCAAAGGCAAAAGACCAAAGACGAAGAACCGGCCGGCCGACGTTCGAGGGGGCCTCCCGACCCGAGTGACAGGCAAGAAAGCCTGTCCTCCGGGAAGCCCGCCCTGCTCAACGGAGGTCGCCGGCTATCCCGCTGCTCAAGCCCGGACGCGGGCCGCCAAGTTGTCCAGCACGTTCATGAAGTTGATGTAGCTGTCGTACGGGCTCTCGTACGGGCTGAAGTACCGGTGGACGGCCCCGTCGGCGAAGAACTTCGTGCTCATGTAGTAGACGTGGTCGCTCGTCGTGAGCCGCCGCCAGTCGGTCAGAAGCTGCGGGTCACCCCGCTCCTTGAGCGGCCCTTCCAGTTTGTACAGTTCGTTCAGGGCGTTTGACTGCATCGCGTTGCCGACCCACGCGCTCAGATCGCGCTCGGTGTCGGCCCACGAGATCGCGTGGGGCACGTCGACCTCACCGACCGGTTCGTACGCGGCCGCGGCCTCGCTCGGGGTAAGGAACCGGTCGCCGCCGGGGCCGTTCAGGACGGCCTCCGGCAGGTGCTTGAGGAACTCGAAGATACCGGTCGGGGCCCACTGGTGCTCGCCGAACGTCTCGTAGTCCATGAACAGGTTGCACAGGTACCCGTCCCCGTCCTGCCGCCCGACCCACTTGGCGAACTTGTCGGCCGTCAGCGGCCACTCGTCCCACGACCGGTCCCCGAACCGGAACGCGATGTCGTCCGTCAGCCGGTAGTTCCGCAGCAGCAGCCGGGTGCGGCCGGCGTGCGGCGGGCGGTACACGTAGTTCGGGCTCCGCTTGCCCAGCGCCGCCTCCGCCCCCTCGGTCAGCACCGCGTCGTACCCCATGTGGCTGACGAACTGGGCGAGGTCGTTGTTGTAGACGAGCTCCGTGTTCCGGAACACCCGCGGGTCCCGGCCGAACAGTTCGTTCACGGCCGCCCGGTGCAGCTCGACCTGGGCCCGGAACTCCTCCCGGCTGTACAGGAACGCCAGCGAGTGGAAGTACGTCTCCCCGAGGAACTCGACGCACCCTGTGGCGGCGAGCTCCCGGAAGACCTCGATCACCTCCGGCGCGTACTGCTTGAGTTGTTCGAGGACCGTGCCGGTGAGGGAGAACGCGACCCGGAACCGCCCGTCCAGCCGGCGGATGAGGTCCAGCAGCAGCCGGGACGCGGGCAGGTAACACTTGGCCGCGACCTTGCGGCAGATCTCGGCGTTCGTGAACGCGTCGAAGTAGTGGCGGTCCGTGTCGAACACGCTGTACCGCCGCAGCCGGTACGGCTGGTGGACCTGGAAGTAAAAGCAGACGGAAACCATAGGGAGCCTTCGCCGTCATCCCCCGGCCGACCCGTCGGCGACCGCTCACGGCGCGACGCCTCGGCTGCCCGTGTGGCGGCGGCGGCTGCTCGTCCCGCCCGGCGGGAACGGCGGGGCGGATTGTAACGGCCCGGCCGAACGGGTCTACGGACGATCTGCCGACGCTGGAGCCGCGTGCGGCTTCGGTCGGGGCTTCATTCCAAGTCGGGCGGGGCGGTGACGCGGGGCGGCAGGTCCACGACGTCGCCGGCCTTGAGCCCGAGTCGGGCGACCGTGCCGCGGTTCAACTCGATCGCGAACTTGGCGAGCCCGTCGCTTGGCGTCGGCTCCAGGACGTGCGGCTCCATCTGCTTGACCG
>JAQGHJ010000217.1 GCA_028288905.1 Phycisphaerales bacterium
GGCGACCCGGGCGGGCCGGCGGCAGTCGCGGTCCGGCCGCCCCAGCGGTGCCGCGCGCGGTACGCCCAGGTGACGCCGAGGCCGCCGCCGCAGACCAGCAGGGCAACGGCCGACGCCTGGTTCAACAGGCCGGCGAGCCCGAGGCCCAGCGCGAGCAGCCCGAGGACACCGAGCCCCAGCGCGACGGCGGTCGTCCCCAGCAAAGCGTGCCCCGCGACACCGCGGTCGGACCGGCGGCCGAGGAGCCAATCCGTCTGCCACGCGCCCCACCCTGCCGCCGCCGCCAGCCACGCGATGACGAGCCCGCCCTCCGTGATCAGCCGGAACGCGACCTCGGCCGCGGCGACCCGGGCGTACGCGACGGCGCCGATCATCCCGAGCAGCAGGACGGTGACGAGCACGACCCAGCCGGACGCCCACCGCCGGCGGACAGCGGCCGGCTGACGGTCCTGCCGGGGGTCTTGAAGGGTCGCGCGTGGGTGCTCGCTCATGGGCTGCGGTCGTCTCATCCCGCCGAACGGCGCGCGGAGCGGTCTGGGGTCCACGCCGTCAACCGGCTCGTCATCCCGCGGCTCGATTTCTTCGATCGCTACGAATGTCCGGCGGGCGGTCCCTCGCCGGCCGCTGGAGGCCGGCGGGGTTCGTCGCCCACCGCGTCCTCAGCCGCCTCGGCTTCGTCGCGCAAGTCGAACAACTTCTCCACCGCGTGGACGTACGGCACGCCGCCGGCCGCCCCGCCGGCCGCGTGGTCCGGGTCGGCCGCCCGCAGTTGCTGGATCGGGCGGTGCAGCAGCTTGTTCACTATCCGGCGGGTCATGTCCTCCAGCGCGGCGCGGTCGGCCTGGCTGGCGTCGGACAGCTTGCCCATCGTCCGCTCCAGCTCGTCCCGGGCGACCTGGTGGTACCGCTTGTACAGCCGGTCGATGACCGGGCCCATCTCCCGCTGGCGGTGCCAGGCGGCGAACGCGGCGACGTGCTGGTCGACGATCGCGTCGGCCGCGTCGACGGACGACCGCCGCTGTTGTTGGGTGTGGGCGACGGCCTGCTGCAGGTCGTCGACGTTGTACAGGTAGACCCGGTCCAGGTCCCCGACGGCCGCCTCGACGTCCCGCGGGACGGCGATGTCTATCAGGAACACCGGCCGGTACCGCCGGCGGCGGAGCACCCCCTCGAACGCCTTCTTCGTGATGATCGGGTCGGTCGACCCGGTCGACGTGACGACGATGTCCGCCGCCGCCAGGTGGTCCGCGAGGTTCTCGAACGGCACCGGCTGCCCGCCGAAGCGGGCGGCAAGCGCCTCGGCCTTGCGCGGGTCGCGGTTGGTCAGCAGCAGCCGGCCCGGCTTCAGCTCGGCCAGGTGCTCCAGCACGAGGCCGGCCATCTTGCCGGCCCCGATGCACAGGGCGGTCTTGTCGGCGAACGTCTCGAAGATCCGCTTGGCGTAATCGACGGCGACGCTCGCGACGCTCGTCCGACCGTCGGCCAGCGCCGTCTCCGTCCGCACCTGCTTGCCGGCGCTGACGGCCCGCTGGAACAGCGGGTTGAGCACCGCCCCGGTGCAGGCGTTCGCCTTGGCCGCCTCGTACGCGTCCCGGACCTGCCCGAGGATCTGGTTCTCGCCCAGGACGAGCGAGTCGAGCGACCCGGCCACGCGGAACAGGTGCCTCGCCGCGTCCGGGCCGGCCTTGTGGTACAGGTGCCGGCGGAACGGGTCGGCCGGCAGCCGGTGGGCGTCGGCCAAGAAGTCGGTCAGCTCGTCGGCCGTCGGCGTCGGGTGGTGGTGCGACCCACCGCGGGCGACGTACAGCTCGACCCGGTTGCACGTCGACAGCAGCACGGCCTCGCAGCCCGGGAACCGCTCCCGCAGCGCCCGCACCGCCGCATCCCGCTCGGCCGCCGAGAACGCCAGCCGCTCGCGCACCTCCAGTGGGGCGGTCGTGTGGTTGAGTCCCAGGAGGAGGAGGCGCTGCATCGGTCGACGGTGCCGGGGCTTTGGGTGGCACGGGCAAATTTCACGTTTGCCCGTGTCTTCGTCTCGCCGAACGGCCTTTTATCGCCGCGACGGCACGAACTGCGTCGCCACGAGCGTGCCGACCATCAGCACGAACCCGACGACGCTCAGGACGGCCGCCCGGCGGCCGCGGAAGCTCGGGTTCAGCGGGGCGTGCAGCACGATCGCGTACACGACCCACACGCCCAATGCCCCCAGTACCTTCGGGCTCAGGTACCAGCGGTCCCCGAGCTGGGTGTCGCCGTGCGGGGCGGCGGCGATCTTGGCCAAACCGGTGACGGCCCCGACGGTCAGCAGGGCGAACCCGAGGACGACGGCGACGAGCGTCAGGTGTTCGAGCCGTTCGAGGCTGCCGAACGCCGTGCCCGGGCCGGCCAGCTTACTGGTCTTGAGCCGCCGGCTGGCGACGAGGTACATCAGCCCGCCGGCCCCGGCGACCGCGAACGCGACCGCCCCGCCATACGCTGTCACCCGGTGGGCCCACGACCAAGCCGTGTCGACGTACTCGTGCGGCTTGGCCCGCCCGAACACGGCCGCCGCAGCCAGCAGCCCGGCCGCCACCGGGAACAGAAACCAGTCGAGCCCGCGGAGCGGACGGTGAACCTGGGTGTACAGCACGAACCCGGCCAGCAGCACGCCGAGGCAGACGAGCGTGTCGAAGTTGTCCCCCAGCGGCAGCCACGTCCCGCGGTCGGCCGAGTGCCACACCAGCACGCCCAGCCCGGCCAGCAGCCCGGCGTACGCGACGGCCTTGCCGGCGACCCGCAACGGCGGGCGGTCCCACCACAGCCGGGCGAGCGACAGCCCGGCCGCGGCCGCGAAGCACGCGGCCGCGAGGACGACCACCAGGACCTGTCCGGGGGAGACGTTGTGCATGGGGTGAACGAGACGAGCCTGCTCAACACGAAACTGCTCAACCGCCGGCACCGCCTCTTGCCCCCTCTCCCGGTAGTTCGGGAGAGGGCTGGGGTGAGGGTTCCTCCCGGCGGCGGGCCGTGTTGGCGACCTGGCTTCACCGCGCGACAGGATCCTCACTCTAACCCTCTCCCGGACTACCGGGAGAGGGGACCGGAGGGTCGCCGCGCGGCGG
>JAQGHJ010000295.1 GCA_028288905.1 Phycisphaerales bacterium
ATCTCGGTGGCGGCCGACGATGCGAGCGGGCGGATCAGCTTCTACGACCTGAACGCCGCGGCCAACGCCGGCAAGGTCGCCGACGTGAACGCCAACGGGTACGTCGACGCCGGCGACCTGCTGACCCCGTACAAGGCGAACGGGACCGGCGGGTGGGAGGACGGCAAGAACGGGAAGAACAACAAGGCCGACCATTACGTCGACGACATCATCGGGTGGGACTTCGCCAACAACGACAACGACCCGATGGACACCGACGGGCACGGCACCCACACGGCCGGCATCATCGGGGCCGAGGGGAACAACGGCATCGGCGTGAGCGGGGTGGTGTGGAAGACGAGCCTGATGGCGCTGAAGGTGTTCGCCGACGGCGGGGACGGGGCGAGCGACGCGGCGATCGCGGCCGCCATCCGGTACGCCGCCAACGCCGGGGCGAAGGTCACGAACAACAGCTACGGCGGGGCCGGCGGGGCGAACGGCGGGGTGATCTACAACGCCCTGCAGTACGCCGAGGCGAAGGGCATGATCAGCGTGTTCGCCGCCGGGAACGACGGGGTGAACAACGACACGAGCCGGGACGCCAGCTACCCGGCGACGTACGCGCTGTCGGACATCATCTCGGTGGCGGCCGACGATGCGAGCGGGCGGATCACCTACTGGAGCAACTACGGGGCGACGAGCGTCGACCTGGCCGCCCCGGGGGACGAGGTGTACAGCACGTACCTCGGCGGCGGGTACCAGACCGAGAGCGGGACGTCGATGGCCGCCCCGTTCGTCACCGGCACCGTCGCCCTGATGCTGAGCCAGAACCCGGCCCTGACCGCGGCCGACGTGAAGGCCCGGCTGCTGACCGGGGCCGACCAAACCCAGACGCTCGTCGGCAACACCGTCAGCGGCGGGACGCTGGACGCCGCCAAGGCGCTCCAGGGCACGGCCGGCACCCTCGTGACGGCGACGACGACCACGCCGACGAGCCCGGTCACGACGCCCACCGTTCCCACGACGCCGACGTACGTGTACGTCCCCGTCTTCGGCTACCCGCCGGGGTTCGGGTACGGCGGCGGCGGGTACGGCGGCTTCGGGGGCTATGGCGGGTACAGCCGCTCGTCCATCGTGGTCACCACGACGACCGCGAGCACGTCGGAGGCGACGTGGGCCGTGCTGGCCAGTGCCGCGCCGGGGTACGGGTGGCAGTTCGTCGGGTGAGGCGGGCGGGTGGATGAGGGGGTCAAAAGACATTGTGCCCGTCGGTGCCACGCCCCTCCGTCCGGAGCCCCGAAGGGGCGGAAGCACCATAGCCCAGGGTGATGGCCGGGCGGGACGCCCAGACGAACCCTGGGTTTAGGTGGGGGTAAAAGAGCGGAGCCCCGAAGGGGCAGAAGAGCCGGCGGGCCACCTTGCGGCCGCGGGCTCTTCCGCCCCTTCGGGGCTTCGCCGTCCCCGCCGAGCTTGTGTCACCTGATCGTCCGGTGCGACGAACGATCGAGGGCGAAGCGCTACTTCCCGCCGTACGCCTTCGCGAGTTCCGCCTGCTGCGGCTCGGTCAGTTCGACGTCGTAGAACTTGAGCACGCCGGAATCGGCGTTGGACACTCCCCACGCCAGCTTTCGGCCCCGCCCGACGAAGGCCAACACGCTGGGGGCGGTGGCCCCCATCACTGCCCGGGGGGCGGCGAACTTCTCGCGCGGCGCGAACGACTTGGCGCTGAAGACCGACCCTTCCTTCCCGTTGCACGCGAACAGGAGCGGCAGGACCGGGTGAACGGCGCAGCCGCTCGGGTACGCGCCGGTCTCCAGTTCGCCCGCCTGCGACTGCATGTCCTCGGTGGTGTACAGCGGGACGCTGTAGTGCCGCTTGTGATCGACCTCGGCCCAGCCGCCGCCGGCGACGACGGCCACGTGTTTCCCGTCCCCGGTCAGCCGCACCGCTTGGACGTTGGGCAGGCTGGCCGGCACCTTCCCCTGCAGCGTGGCGTCCGACCGCAGCGTCGTGCCGTCGACCGCGTACTTCGTTATGTCGGTGCGGGCCGAGCCGTCGATCACAGTGCAGACAAACGCGCCCGCCGGGTCGACCGCCATGAAGCTGCCCTTGGCCCCGGTCTTGGACGACTTACCCTTGGCGTCGATGGCGTACACCTCACGGCCGTCGGTGCTGGCGAAGCAGACGTCCTTCGCCACGACGAGGTTGCGGATAGGCGCTCCGGCGTTGCCCACCCCCAGCTCCGCGCCGCTGTCGGCGTCCAGCACGTGGACCCGGCCCGACGACTTCTGCGCCACGAACAGCACCTTTCCAGCCCAGGCCATCTCGGTCGGTTGGAACTCGACCTCTAGCCGCTTGGCCTCCTTGCCGGCCACGGTGTCGTAATAAACGAGGGTGGTCTTGGCGGGCAGGGACACGACAAGCGTCGCATTGTCCGGGGAAACGGCGAAGCCGCCCATGGGCGGCAGCCTGAATTGGGCCTCGCCCGCCCGCCCGGCCCTGGCGAGCGCGGCCACGGCGACCATCATCCACGCGAGAGTCGTCCGGCGATGCCTCATTGGCTCCGTTCGTTTGGGGACGGGGGCGGGGGCGGGGAGAGCGCCTCCGGCGGCGGATCGGTGCCGTGACACCCTCTTGTACCGCCGGTCGGACAGGGCATTGCAACGTTCCCCCGGGACGCGGGGCTTCGCCTCCCGCGGTCCGTCCGCAGGGGGACCTTCGGTCCAACCGCTAAACGAACGATCGGAGTTCGCCCTGGTCGTCGCCGGCCCGCGGCCGCCTGAGCCCCCGGGCGCGACGTCTGGCCTACACGTCGAAGTACTTCGCCTGCGGGTGGTGGGCGACGATCGCGTCGGTGCTTTGCTCGGGCACGAGCATGTGGTTCTCGCTCAGGTTGACGCCGACCTCCTGCGGGCGGAGCAGCTCCATGATCTTCTCCCGCTGGGCCAGGTCCGGGCAGGCCGGGTAGCCGAAGCTGTACCGGCTGCCGCGGTACTTCTGCTGGAACACCTTCTTCACGCTCGGGTCGTCCTCGCTCCCGAACCCGAGCTCCTGCCGCACCCGCTTGTGCCAGAACTCGGCCAGCGCCTCGGCCGTCTCCACGCCGAACCCGTGCAGGTACAGGTAGTCCTGATATTTGTTCTCGGCCCGCAGCTTCTCGGCCAGCTCGGTCGCCTTGTCCCCTACCGTCACGAGTTGGACGGCGAGCACGTCGTACTGCCCACTGGCAACCGTGCGGTAGAAGTCGCTGATGCACAACCGGCGGCGGCCCTCCTGCCGCGGGAACTGGAACCGCATCCACTCCCGCGGGGCGGACCGCGGCGTCAACAGCGGGGCGGGCTGCGTGCCCGACCCGCCGCCCGACGGCGACCCTTCCTGCGACGACCCCTGCGGCGAGCCGGCGAGCGACTGCCGGATCGCCGTCGCCGGCGACGCCACGGCGTGC
>JAQGHJ010000299.1 GCA_028288905.1 Phycisphaerales bacterium
GGCATCCTCGCCGCGATCGCCCTGCCGACATTCCTCGGCCAGAGCAACAAGGCGAAGGACTCCAGCGCCAAGAGCGACGTCAGGAACGCTGTCACTCAGATGGAGTCTTGCCTCGCCGACGGCTCGAAGAACGCTACGACCTGCGCCGCTGACCCCTCCGTCCTTCAGTTCAAGCTGCTGACGAAGCCGGTCACCGTCGATGCCGGGGGAGACGGCTACACGCTTGAGGCCAAGTCTGAGACGGATAACCTGTTTCGGATCACGAAGTCGACCGGCGCGCCGGGCAGCTACACGCGCGAGTGCACGACGGTGAAAACCGGTGCAGGCTGCTCGGCAGCCGCCGGCGCTACGTCTGCTTGGTAGCGGCCTTTGAGTGGCGGCGGGCCTAGCCGGACAGGGCCGTCGAGTCTCGACAGCTGGACTCGCCGCCGGGCCAAGGCGGGGTCTTAAAGGACCCGGCCGCGGCAGGTTCCTCCGAATAGAGCAGGTCGGATCCGCCCGGCCCCCGTTCGTCCAATTCGCCAGCGCAGCGGGCTATATCGGCTTCCCGCCCTGGTCATCAGGCTGCAGCTTCTGGAGCGCGGGGTGCGTACACGGGTCCGGAGCCGCGCTGGTTGTGGGGCCGACGCGCTCGACGCGACGACCGGGTAGCCCACGCTCCGCTGGCTGCCGAATCCGACCTGTGGGTGCCCGAGCGGCAACTTGACGCCCGGAAAGTCTCCGCATCCTCGAGCGGTCCGATCACCTTGGGCAACCGCGGGCCGATCGAGCGGACCGCTCGTCTGGTCACCCCGCCGTTGGGTATCCGTCGCGCGTCCCGTTCAGGTGGCGCATCCCCGCGCTGGGCCTCGTTGCCCTCGCGGCCGTCCCGCCGGCGTCGCGGTCCCTCCGCCGCCGACCGCCGTCGCCCGCGTTCCCGTCGCCATCGGTGCTGGACGAGCCTCCCGGGAGGAATGCATCGATCTGCAGCGCCGGGCGGCGCGCGCGTCGGTGCGTGACGGAGCGACCAACCCTGCGGTCGTTCATTCGACGCACCGCGGACCTTCTGCCGGATTCCGGCTTCTGGCTTCTGGCTTCTGGCCGGAGCTTGACTTCGGCTGACGCGGAAGCTGCGCGATCAGCGATGAGACGTCAATCTCGGGGACGGGGCGCGGTTGGCATGGCCCCCGCGGCTTGCCACACTCCCCGCATGCCCCTCCAGAGAAGTTCACTACGTACGGCCCTCGCCGTCGGATGCACCGCGATCGGATCTGTCCTCGCCCTCGCCCCCGGTGCGCAAGCCGCCGAGGCCCCCAGCTTCCAATGTCGCGCCAGCGCCCTGACCGCCTCCGTGGCCGGCCAGCCATACGTCGAACCATTGGTCGCCAACGGGATCAAGGGGTCCGTTCCCGGCGCGACGTTCGACAAGCCGCTCTGCAGCGACGATGAGCAGGGTGCCGGCGACGTGACGCGGTCGCTCGCGCTGCAGGACCTGGTTGCGACGTCCGCGGTGAAGGAGAAGACGACGCTCACGCCCAGCACGGGCTCGTCCGCCGCGCAGACCGCCACGGCGACGACGACGGTCACCGATCTCGACCTGAAGCTGCTCGGGTCGAACACCCTGCGGGTCGGGGCGGTCCGCGCGTCGGCGACCGGCAAGTGCGTCAACGGCAAGGCGCAGTTCACCGGCACCTCCGAGGTCACGAACATCACGCTCGGCGGGCAGCCGATCAGCCTCGACCAGCTCGTCAACGGCATCGGAGACCTGCTGCGCGCCCTGGGCCTCGAGCCCGTCGTGAAGGTCTTCCCGCTGAACCAGGTGACGGTCACCGGAAACTCCGTGGTCGTCACCCCGCTGCGGATCCAGGTGCTCGCCGGCGGCGCGACGACCGGCGGCCTCGTCGACCTGACGGTCGGTGAGACGAAGGTCGGCCAGCGCGGCAACGCCTGCGACCCGTCCGGCACCGGTGGGGGCGGCGACGGCAGCGACGCCGTCTGCCCTGTCGGCTCCATCCCGGTGGGCACCGCCCCGGCCGTCTGCCAGATCCCGGGCACCGATCGCTTCGGCACGATCATCATCGGCATCCCCGGCAGCAACAACGTGCCGACCGGCGGCCGCGTCGTTGCGCTCCCCGAGGCCCGCGCGCTGGCCGCGGCCGGGACGATCCCCAAGTCCAAGTGCCTCTCCGGGCCGGGTCTGAACTACGTCGTCCTGGGTGACGGCGGCAAGGACACCGTCTTCGGCACGCGCCACAGCGACCGCATCATGACCCTGGGCGGCGGCGACGTCGTCAACGGCCGCAACCAGAACGACTGCATCGACGGCGGCACCGGCAACGACCGCCTGGCCGGCGACACCGGCAACGACCGCATGTACGGCGGAACCGGCAAGGACCGCCTGAACGGCGACCGCGGCAACGACCGCCTCTACGGCGGCTCGAGCAACGACCGGATCTACGGCAGCTTCGGCAACGACAGGATCTACGGCGAGTCGGGCAACGACAAGCTGTACGGCAACGACGGCAAGGACACCGTCTCGGGCGGCGGCGGCACCGACCGCATGTCGGGCGGGTTCAACTCGAACACGCTGATCGCCGGCAAGGGCCACGTCAACGTGTTCCTCGGCAAGCCGACGAAGACCGGGCACTCGACGGTCGACCTGCGCAAGACGACCGCGCCGTCGGTCGTCAAGTGCGGCTCGCGCCGTGACGTGATCCGCGTCAACCGCAAGTTCGCGTCGCGCAACCGCTACTCGTCGAACTGCAGCAAGATCCGCGTCTCGCGCTGATCCTGGGGTCGGGGGGGG
>JAQGHJ010000297.1 GCA_028288905.1 Phycisphaerales bacterium
GGCGACCCCGAGTCGTGGCGGGTTGCCCTCGTCCGCCACCTGCCGTTCCTTGCCGTGCTTGTCGGGGCTGCGTTCCTGACCGGCCGGCCGATGCTGAACTACGGGTTCGACTGGCTCAGCTTCTGCAACGACGACATGGCCAACTACACGTTGGCCGCCGACCGGTTCCTGAACCACGGGTTCCTCGAGACCCCGTCGGCCGCGGAGCTCGTCCGGGGCGAGGACTACTCGCTCACGTACTGGTTCTTCCACGTCCCGTCGATGGTCCGGGCCGGGTGCGAGCTGATGATCGCCTGGGCGTGCGCGACGACCGGCCTGAGCCCGCACGAGGCGTTCATGCCGCTCATCGTGTCGTTCCACCTGTGCCTCGTCAGCGCCGCCGCGGCCCTCGTCTGCACGAGCCCCGCCCGGCGGACGGTCGCGCTGGTGACGGCCGCCCTCGTCGCCATGTCGGCCGAGGTGACGTTCGGCACGGTCTACCAGCTCATCGCCCAGAGCTGCGGGCTCGGCATCCTGTGTACGAACCTCGCGCTGCTGTGCCGCCCGTTCGGCGGGCTGACGAAGGGGCAGCTCGTGCGGCACGGGGCCCTGGTGGCCGTCACGCTCAGCACCCAGCTACTCGTCTACCCGGAGGTGAACCCGTTCCTGGCGGCCGGGTTCGCGGTGTACTCGGCCGTCGGGCTGGTCCGCCGGGACCCGGCGACCGGGCGGCGGCGGGTGCGACTTCTCCCGCTGGCCGGCGTGCTGGCGGCCGGGGCGCTGTTCACCGGCGTCATCCTCAACGCCTACCTGTATGACGCGACCGCGTTCATGCTCACCCAGCGGGGCCAGGCGATGTTCGCCGACGACCCGGAGAAGACGCTGTTCCCGTTCTTCCTGATCCCGACCGGGCTGGCGAACTTCTGGGGGCTGCTGCGGATCGCCCAGACCCCGATGCCGGACGAGTACCGGCACCTGTTCACCGTGATGATTTTGGCCGGGGCGGGGCTGATGGTCGTCGCCGCGGCCGCCGTCGCGTGGCTGGCGTGGCGGGGGGAGCCGGCCGGGGCGGTCGCCCTCGTGTGCGCGGCCCTGGCCGTCCCGCTGTTCGCCCGGAACGGGGCGTTCGGGCTGTACAAGCTGGCGATGTTCAGCCAGCCGTTCGTCCTCGGGTCGCTCGCCGTCGCGTGGGCGTCCCTCGTCGTCGGGTGGCGGTGGCGGCCGGCGGTATGGCGGCCGGAGTGGCGGGTGCCGCCGGCCCGGCGGGCGTGGCTCGTCCCGCTCGTCCTGCTCGTGAACGTCCCGGGCATGCTCCGGGCCCAGCGGGGGTACGTCGACTTCAGCCAGGGCCGCGGCGCGACGTTCAACGAGATCGTCGGGGCGACGAGCGAGCGGCTGCTGGAGGACGTCAAGCGCGTCGCCGCCACCCCGCCCCCGGTCCCCGGGACCGAGCCGACGCTCATCTTCGACACGTACAACATCACGCTGTCGAAGCTGCTGGCGGTGTACACCCGCGGCCGGCCGGCGGCGTTCCCGTCCAGCCGGCTGACCGGGCAGTCGCTCAGCCCGATCCGCACGCTGGACATGACCCGGGAGGCGTACAAGCGGGCGACCGAGGCGCTGACGCACGAGACGTTCAAGTACATCCACCTGACCGACTTCGAGTACGAGCCCGACCGTCCCGGGGCGGCCCGGGACACGTTCTACTCGTACGACCAAGGCAACCGCCCGTCGGCCGCCCCGGACCCGGACGACAGCCTCGTCGTCGTGTCCCAGCGGAACCTGAACCTGCTGAACCACCGCACGTTCCCCGGGACCGAGGGCCCGTTCGCGGTCACGACGGTCGGGCGGATCCGCAACCACCTGGTGTTCCACGAGTCGGACATGTCCCAGCCGTACTACAGCGTCGGCGACCCGAAGCTGATCTCGCTGTACCAGATCGAGCAGGACCCGGCGTTCTACGTCGGGCAGACGATGGCCGGGCTCGGGCGGTACTTCCTGTTCGAGGTGCTGCGGCCGGACGACCGGGTGCGGTTCGCGGTCGAGATGACGTGCTCGCTCCAGGCGGACGGCGAGAACAAGCTGCCGGCGAACGCCGCCGTCGTCGGGGCCGACCGGGTGCCGATGCGGATGGTCGGGCGGGGGTCGGCCCGGGTGTTCTCCGACCCGTTCCGCCCGACCCCGGTCCACGGCCGGCCGCACGTCGCGATCGACCTCGGGCAGTGGGGCAAGCGGTTCACGATGCTGCGGACCGGGGCGATGCGGGCGTTCGGCGGGCGGGTGGCGCTGGACCGGCGGATGCTCGTCGGGTTCGGGCGGGACGTGTCGCTGATCGGGGACGCCGAGTACGGCGCGCTCCGCCCGCCGACCGGGGTGACGCGGTGGGGCACGCCGACCAGCGAGCTGCGGCACCCGGACCTGGAGTACTCCGGGCTGTACGAGGACGGGTGGATGGCGGAGGAGGGTTACCTGGCGCTCGGCCAGCCGCCGGCGACGGCCGCCGCGGGGGCGGCGGCCGGGCGGGCCCGGGTCGTCGTCCGCGGGAGCGTGCCGGACATCGGGAACCCGGCGTTCAGCACCGTGCTGACCGTCAAGGTCGACGGGGTGCCGGTGCGGCTGGCTGGGACGACGGGCGGGTCCCCGGTCGTCGACGGGCGGATGGTCTGCGGCTACTTCGCCGTGACGGCCGACCTGCCCGACCCACCGGCCGGGACCGCGGCGGGGGCCGCCGGGACCGGCCGGCGCCGCGTCGAGCTCGCGT
>JAQGHJ010000302.1 GCA_028288905.1 Phycisphaerales bacterium
CTGTCGCTGGCGATCGAGAGCAACCTGACCCGCGACGAGTTCGAGGCGGCGGTGTCGGCGGGCAAGGAGTACATCCGGGCCGGGGACATCTTCCAGTTCGTCCCGAGCCAGCGGCTGCGGGCGGTCAGCGCCGCGGCCCCGCTGGACGTGTACCGGGCGCTTCGGATCATCAACCCGTCCCCGTTCATGTTCTACCTGCGGACGCCGGGGTGCACGCTGATCGGCAGCAGCCCGGAGGTGCTCGTGCGGGTGGACGGCGGCGCGGTCACCACCCGCCCGTTGGCCGGCACCCGCCGGCGGGGGGCGACGCCGACGGAGGACAAGTTGCTCGAGGCCGAGCTGCTGGCCGACCCGAAGGAGCGGGCCGAGCACATCATGCTCGTCGACCTGCACCGGAACGACATCGGGCGGGTGTGCGAGGTCGGGAGCGTGCGGGTCGAGGACGTGATGACGGTCGAGCGGTACAGCCACGTCATGCACATCACGACCAACGTGAGCGGGCGGCTGGCGGCGGGGATGACGGCGTTCGACGCGCTGCGGGTGTCGCTGCCGGTCGGGACGGTGAGCGGGGCCCCGAAGATCCGGGCGATGCAGATCATCGACGAGCTGGAGCCGACCCGCCGCGGCCCGTACGCCGGGGCCGTCGGGTACGCCGACTTCTCCGGGGACCTCGATACGTGCATCGCGCTGCGGACGATCGTGTGGACGCCCGGGCCGAGCGGTGGCCTCGGCACGTTCGACGTGCAGGCGGGGGCGGGCGTGGTCGCCGACTCGGTGCCGGCGATGGAGTACGAGGAGACGATGAACAAGGCCAAGGCGATGCTCAAAGCCGTACAAATCGCCGAGCAGGGGTTCTGAAGAGCGCGGGCGGGGAGTGACCGATCGTTGCCCGCGTAGCACCGGCAGTTCTTCCGTGCCGCGAACAGGCAAGCGGTCGTCGAATCGGACGCCCCGGTGGCAACAGCCGCGGCCCACGTTCATCCGTCCGCCGCCGAGGCTTTCGCACCACGGCAGAGCGTCGGCCGACGCTCTGCCGGGTGCCATGTGCTGGCGTGCTCGCCTGCACGTGGCGGGCCGGGGCTCGGCGGCCCGCTTCAAAGGCCCGCCGATCCGTTCGCCTTTCGCCACGGGCAGCGCGGTACCGCAACCTCATGGCACCCCGCTGGGCGCTCGTGCGTTTTGCGGACGAGCGGTCGCACCAGCACCGACGGACTCGAACCCGGACCGGCCCGATGAGCCGCCACGCCAACAGCCGCCCCGCCGCCGGCGACGATCCCGCCCCGCCTGCCATTCCGCCGCCCGCCCGCTCGGCCAAGCGGGCGAAGCCGGCCGGTCCCGGTCCGTCCGGACGGGACCGCGACCGACCGAAGCCCTCTGCTGCCGCGGTCTCGCCCCTGACCCGTCGGCGCGGGCGGCCCGCCGCGAGTCCCGTCACCGGCCGCAATGCCGTCGACCTCGCGACGGCCGCCCGCGTCGTGCGGGGCCTCCGGCCGGCCGACGAGTCCGACGTCGACGTCCAGCGGCAACTATTGGCCACCTTGCTTCGCTGGCTCGGTGACCGACACTTCCTGCCCGGCCCGTCGGCGGCCCCGGCGGCTCCGCCGCTCCCGCCCCCCGTTGCCTCGTCGGTGCAATCTCCGCCGTCGGGGCAGCCACCCTCCGCGTCCCCGCCCGGCGACCCGCTCGTCCCGCTGTCGCCGCGGGCGCGGCAGAAGTTGGACCGGCTGCTGTGTGGCGACTCGGAAAAACAGGTGGCCCGGCACCTGGGGCTGAGCCGGCACACGGTCCACGTGTACGAGAAGACGCTGTACCGAAAGTTCGACGTGCGGAGCCGCGGAGAACTGCTGGCCAAGTTCGTCGGGCCGCCGCCGACGCCGGACGCAAGTCCCTGATTTCACCCCGAAATCAACCGGTGCAAAATTTTCTCGAACTCCCTACCAACCACGTCCGTAGGGAGGCGTGTGACAAGGATGTCACTGCCCTGTCGACGGGCGCTCGGGTTGTGGGTCCGTCGACGAAGGCGACAGGGGGGCGGGCTTCGCGACACCGGTAGGATGCCGGTGGCGGCGAAGCCCCTTTTTGTCACGTCAGCCGGCACGGATCGCCGGCACTCGTACACGTTCGTAGTTAGGATCGCGGAGCCCCGGGCCTTGCCGGAACCGCGCCGCCCGTGGCGTCGGCCGCCGGCGGGGTGACTTTGCGACCGCCGCGCTTGCGTCGCGGCCGCGGGGAACCGACCATGTCTGGCACGCCGGCAAGGAGGCCGGCCGGGCGGGCGTTAGCCGCGCCGCCCACACGCTGAACGCCGATGCACGGAGTGCTCCTCGACACGTCCGCCGTCCCGCCGAACACGTCCTGGGCCATGGTGGTCCTCGGGCTGCTCGGGCTCATCTACTTCAAGTTCGTCCGCCCGCAAAAGCGGAAGAAGGACCCGCTGGCCCGCCCGCCGGCCGGGGCCGCCCTCGCCCAGCAACGATCCGTCGAGCGGGACATGACCGCCCTGCTCGT
>JAQGHJ010000331.1 GCA_028288905.1 Phycisphaerales bacterium
AAACCGCCCGAGCAGTACGAGACGAAGCTGCTGCCGGGGCTCCGGATCGACGTGGCCGCCGTGTTCGCGGCCGCGGACGAATACGACTGAGCATTCCGGCGGGCCTTCACTCCGTCGCCACTCACCCGTCATCGCCCCGCCGGCCGCACCTGCGTGAAGTGGTACAGGAAGATCCCGGCCGCCACGGCCACGTTCAGGCTGTCGGTCCCGAGGCCCATCGGGATCGTCACCCGCCGGTCGCACGCGGCCGCCTGGGCCGGCGTCAGCCCGCGGGCCTCGTTCCCGAACGCCAGCGCGAACCGCCCCGGCCGCCCGGCCAGGGCGATCGGCTCCGCCCCCTCGTCCAGCACGGTCGCCGCCACCTCCACGCCCCACTCGGCCCGCAGCCGGTGCAGGTCCGCGACGAGGTCCGTCGACCGCACGATCGGCAGCTTGAACACGGTGCCCATCGACACCCGCACGCACTGCCGCCAGAACGGGTCGTGGCACCGCTCGCTCAGCACCATCGCGTCGGCCCCGAACCCGGCCGACAGCCGGACGAGCGACCCGAGGTTCTCGACGTTGGCGATGTCCCCGCAGACGACGACGAGCAGGTCGGGCTTGTTTTTCGGGATCGTCGCGTCGAGCGACGCCGGCGGCTTCCGCCGGCCGCACGCGACCACGCCGGTGTGGAAGTCGAACCCGATCACCCGCTCCATCAGCTCGCCCGACCCGGTGTACAGCGGCACGCCGGGCGGGACGAGGGCGGCGAGGGCGGCCGCCTTTGAGTCGACGGCGAACACGCTGACCGTCTCGAAGTCGCTCGCCAGCAGCCGGCGGACGACGTTCTCTCCCTCGGCGACGAACAGCCGACCCTGCCGGTCCAGGACCCGGTCCTTCAGGTTGCGGTAGTTCGCCACCCGCGGGTCGTCGAGCGAGTCGATGGGGACGATCATGGGGAAAGTGTGAAGTGTGAAGGCTGAAGTGTGAAAGTGCGGAAAAGACATCAGCCCCGCTCGCCTGCCCCTTTCACACTTCAGCCTTCACACTTCACACCTTCTTTCCCCTCCTCACCGCGCCCCCAGCACGAACAGCGCCAGGTGCGCCACCCCGTACCCGACCGCGATCCCGCCGAGCACGTCGCTCGGCCAGTGGGCGTCGAGCAGGTACCGCAGGACCGCGCACCCGATCGCCAAGACCCAGAACGTACCGGCCGCGGCCGGGTAAAACGCGGCGAGCGCGGCGGACAGGGCGACGGCACACGCGCTGTGGCTCGACGGGAAGCTCTCCTTGAAGTTCCCGTGCTTCAGGCTGGGGCCGAGGAACTTGCCTGCGTTCTCCCGCCCGGGCCTCACCCGGCTGACTGACTTCTTGATCGCCGTCGTCACCAGCGTCGCCCCGAACGTAGCGACCAGCACCGGCACCGCCCGGTTCCACCCGGCCGGGTCCAGTTGCACGACCAGCAGGGCCGCCACGACCGTGCAGACGGCCTGCCCGTACTGGGCCAGCCATCGGCTTTCCCGTTTGATGTCCCCCTTGAACGTCAACGACAGCGTCGTCGGCAGCCCCCGCCGCTCGAGCACCATCAGCGCCCCGCACGCGGCCAGCAGGGACAGGAAGATAGACCAGGAGAACGCCATCGCGGCGGGGGATTGTCGGGGCGAGTGCGGGGGCGTCAAGACGACGGGACCAGCGGCCGAATGACGAAGCGGGGGCGGGGGACGCGAAGTGCGCAAAGACAGGCGCGAAGCGAAGGCGGGGGCGGGGGCGGGAGCAGGCGTTTGGCGGCCCGTCGGCGCGGCCGCCCTTTCCCATTCCACCGGCCGCGCACCTCCGGCCCCGGCCGGGCGGTGGGCGGGGGCCCGTCGCCCCGCTCGGGGCGTTCAAGGAAACGCTCGTCCCGGCGCGAGCCGGTGGGCCAACAGGTTGATCACGGTGAGGCAGGCGGTCGCCTCGCCGTCGTGCGGGTGGTACCCGTGGCCCCGCCCAGCCGCCGGTGCCGCCCGAGTCACGCGGACGTCCGGCCCGACCACCCGCCGCCCCGGCCGATGGGGGCGGCCGGCCCCGTACGTCCAGTCGGCCCTGCAACCGACCTCCACCGCACTTTTGAACACATTCCTAAGACGACATCCGAGGGGGCACGCGCAAGATTCGTCCATTCCCGTTCCGCCCCCTGCCTACTGCCCTCTGTCGCCGCGGATCAGTAGAATCGCCGCATGATCTACCGCATCGACGTCCGGCCGAAGGCCCGCGACGCCTCGCCGGCCGACGCCGCCGGCCAAATGCCCTTCGCCGGGCTCCAATCCGCCGAGTCTGACGCGCTCGGCCGGTCCGTCCGCCAACAGGTCGCCGAGCTCGGGTTCGACGTCGGCCCGATCTCCACGACCCGCGTGTTCCTGGTCGATACCGACGCGGCCGCCGCCGACGTGTTGCGGGTGGCCGGCGAGTTGCTGGCCGACGTTGTCGTCGAGTCGGCCGAGGTCGCCGACCGCGACGGCGACCACGCAGACCCGGCCGGCACGAGCCGGATCGAGGTCCACCTCAAGCCGGGCGTGATGGACCCGGTCGCCGCCAGCACCGAGATGGCGATCCGGGACATGGGCCTCGGCGTCCGCGAGGTCCGCACCGGCCGGGCGTACCTGATCCACTCGCCCGTCCCGCGCGCCGACCTCGAGCGCATCGCGGGCCGCGTGCTGGCCAACGGGGTGGTCGAGTCCGTCCACTTCGACCGGTACCTGCCCGAGCGGTTCGCCGCCGGCCAGGCGTACGCGCTCAAGCTCCGGCACGTCGCCCTCCGCGAGTTGACCGACGAGCAGCTCCAGAAGCTGAGCCGCGAGGGGCACCTGTTTTTGTCGCTGTCCGAGATGCGGGCGGTGCAGGCGTACTACCGCGAGCAGGACCGGGAGCCGACCGACGTCGAGCTGGAGACGATCGCCCAGACCTGGAGCGAGCACTGCGTCCACAAGACGCTCAAGAGCGCGGTCGACGTCGAGGTGCGGGACGCGGCCGGGAACAAGGTCGGCACGCGGCACTACGACAACCTGATCAAGGAGACGATCTTCGACAGCACGATGACCCTGATGGGGAAAGGGCCAAGTGGCATGGGCGTCTCGCCCATGCTCAGCTCGACTGCGGCGAACGGCTCGAACGCTCAGACCCCCTCTGTCAGCCAGCCACAGCACGGGCGGGACGCCCGTGCCACGAAGGCGGACTTCTGCCTGAGCGTGTTCAAGGACAACGCCGGCGTGATCGCGTTCGACGACGAGGACGCGGTCTGCTTCAAGGTCGAGACGCACAACCACCCGAGCGCGATCGAGCCGTACGGCGGCAGCGCGACCGGGGCCGGCGGCGTGATCCGCGACATCCTCGGCACCGGACTGGCCGCCCGCCCGGTCGCGAACACGGACGTGTTCTGCGTGGCCTACCCGGACGCGGGCTCGCCCTCTTCAATCCGCGATACTCGATCTGCGATCCGCGATCTCCCTAAAGGCGTCATCCACCCCAAGCGCGTCCTCCAACAGGTCGTGGCCGGCGTCCGCGATTACGGCAACCGGATGGGCATCCCCACGGTGAACGGTGCGGTCTACTTCGACGACCGGTACCTCGGCAACCCGCTCGTGTTCTGCGGCTGCGTCGGCATCCTGCCGCGAAACAAGATCGACAAGGCCGTCCGGCCCGGCGACGCCGTCGTCGTCATGGGCGGGCGGACGGGCCGGGACGGCATCCACGGGGCGACGTTCAGCAGCGCCGAGCTGACCGACACGCACGCCGACGAGTTCAGCCACGCCGTCCAGATCGGCAACGCGATCACCGAGAAGAAGGTGGCCGACGTGATCCTCGCCGCCCGAGACCGCGGGCTGTTCACGGCCGTCACCGACTGCGGGGCCGGCGGGCTTTCGTCGGCCGTCGGCGAGATGGGCGAGAAGGTCGGGGCGACCGTTCAACTGGACGCGGTGCCGCTGAAGTACGCCGGGCTCCGGTACGACGAGATCTGGATCTCCGAGGCCCAGGAGCGGATGGTCCTGAGCGTCCCGCAGGACAAGCTGCCGGAGCTGCTCGCCCTGGCCGCGGCCGAGGACGTCGAGGCCACCCCGATCGGCACGTTCGGCACGCCGGACGCCGAGCTGGTGTTGACCTACGCCGGCACCGAGGTCGGGCGGCTGGGCATGCACCTGCTGCACGGCGGCATCCCGATGCCCCGGCGGTCGGCCGTCGTCGTCGACGCCCCGCACTCGAACGACCAACTCGCCGCCGCCCAGGTGTCGCTGCCGGCCGGGCCGGGTGGCGCGCCGGCGACCGTCCGGGACAAGCTGCTCGCCCTGCTCGCCCACCCGAACATCGCCAGCAAGCACTGGGTCGTGCGGCAGTACGACCACGAGGTGCAGGGCGGGAGCGTGGTGAAGCCGTTCGTCGGGCCCGACCAGCGGGGCCCGAGCGACGCGGCCGTCGTCCGGCCGAAACTGAACAGCATCAAGGGCGTAGCGGTCGGGTGCGGGCTCGTGCCGCACGTCGGCGACCCGTACGCGATGGCGATCGCGAGCATCGATGAGGCGATCCGGAACGTCGTGTGCGTCGGGGCGGACCCGGCCAAGACGGCGATCCTCGACAACTTCTGCTGGCCGAGCGTGGACGACCCGACCACGATGGGCCACCTCGTCCGCACGTGCGAGGCGTGCCGGGACGCGGCGCTGGCGTACGGCATCCCGTTCATCAGCGGGAAGGACTCGCTGCACAACCAGTTCACGAACGCCGAGACGAAGGAGGTGCTCCGCATCCCGAACACGCTACTGGTCAGCGCGATCGCGGTGATCGACGACGTGGGCCGGTGCGTGACGATGGACCTGAAGGCGGCGGACAGCTCGGTGTTCCGGCTCGCCCCCCCCGTCGGCACGGGGCCGACCGACCTGACCGCCCTGCCGCCGGTGCACGTCGCGCTGGCCGCGGCGATCACGGCCGGGCTCGTCGCCAGCGTCCACGACGTGAGCGACGGCGGCGCGCTGACGACGGCGGCCGAGATGTGCATCGGGTCCGGGCTCGGGCTGGCCGTCGCGGTCGGCAGCGCGAACGACCCGGAACTGTTCGCCGAGCGGCCGGGCACGTACCTCGTCGAGGTGGCGCCGGAGCACTTCGCGGCGGCGACCGCCCACTTCGCCGCCCGGCCGGTGAGGTTCGAGCCGTTCGGCCGGGTGCTGGCCGCCCCGAAGCTCGTCGTCGGCGAGCCGACCCGCGTCGCGGCCGAGCTGTCGGTCGACGAGATGACGGCCGCGTGGCGGGGGACGCTGGACTGGTGAGGCGACGGGTGCCCCGAGCCGACCTCTGGTTCCCTCTCCCTCCGGGAGAGGGTTGGGGTGAGGGTGAACGTCGGGCGGGTCGGTGCGCGCAGCACCCCGTGCCGGGATCAAGTGGGTGAACAAGTGCGGGTCCGCCTCCCCCCACGCCGGGGCACCGCCCCGGGTTCTGCCGACTGTCAGAGGAACCCGGGGCGTTGCCCCGGCGTGGGGGGAGGCGTCGCGGCGCGACGGGGTCACCTTGAGTTCGTCGGGGGTTCGCGCACTCCGACCCGCTCGACATCCGCCCCACCCTCACCGTCTCCCGAAGGGGAGAGGTAGGAACGCCTCGTTCCACCGCGCCGCGTCGTCCGGCATGACGGATCCGTTCGCCGTTCACTCGGCCTCGAAGTACCGCTTCACCACGTCCCGGTACGCCGGCGGGACCC
>JAQGHJ010000350.1 GCA_028288905.1 Phycisphaerales bacterium
CCGCCGCTCCTGCGGGCTGACCACGCGCTGCTGCGCCGGCTGTCCGACCGGTTCGGCCTGCACCTGACCCACTTCCAGTCGCGCTACCTGCCGGACGGGTGGTCAAGCCGCGTCCGCTCCCTCGGCCGGTTCGGGCGGATCGACGTCTTCCTCGTCGACCCGTACGACATATTGCTCGGCAAACTGTTCAGCGCCCGCGAAAAGGACCAGGACGACCTGCGGGCCGTCGCCGCGACGATCGACAAAGGCGCGTTGGCGGACCGACTGGCGGCGGCGGGGGGAAGCCTCCTGGCCGTACCCAAGCTGGCCGAGCACGCCCGGCAGAACTGGTACGTCGTCTACGGCGAGCCGCTGCCGGCCGCTCCGTAGGAACGCCCGTGCCAGCCCCTACGGCCGGCGTACGCGTTTCCGCGTCATCCCGCGCGGCCCCTCACAGCCGCCGCAGGTGGAACCCGCCGTCGACGTTGATCGCGTCCCCGGTCGTGAACGGGAACCGGCCCTCGCACACCGCCCGCACCGCCAGCCCGACGTCGGCGGCCGTCCCCCACCGCATCTGCGGGACGAGGCCGTCGGCCAGCAGGGCATCGTACTTCTCCTTCACGCCGGCCGTCATGTCGGTCGCCATGATGCCCGGCCGCAGCTCCAGCACCTGCACCCCGTGGGCGGCCAGCCGGGCGGCGAACAGTTGGGTGGTCATCGCCAGTCCGGCCTTGGAGACGCAATAGGCCCCGCGGTTGGTGCTGACCGCGTAGGCGGACAGCGACGAGACGAAGATCAGCTTGTACCCGCCGGGCAGCCGACCCTCGCCCGGGCGGGCGACCCAGTGCCGGGCGGCGAGCTGCGACAGGAAGAACGGGCCGTCCAGGTTCACCCCGAGCACGTCGGCGTAGTCCGCCTCGGCGACGTCGAGCAGGTCGGCCCGGACCTTCGGGGCGATGCCGGCATTGTTCACCAGCCCGTCGAGCCGGCCGAGGGCGTGCAGCGCCCCGTCGAGGATCGCACGCCGGTCGTCTGGTTTGCTCACGTCGCCCTTCACGAGGGGAAACTGCTGGCGGGGGTCGGCGGCGGCCGCTAGGCACAGGCCCGCCGTCTCCTCGGCCGCCGCCCGGTTGCCGGCGTAGTGGACGGCCACCGAGTGCCCGGCCCGGGCCAGCTCCTCGGCGATCCCGCGGCCGAGCCCGCGGCTGGCGCCGGTGACGAGGACGGCGGCGGGGGGCGGCGTGGGGGGTGTCATGGGCGGGAGAATAGCCGGCGTCCCGTAGGGTGTCCCGACGGACACTCGATAAGGGTCGCCCGGAGGCTTACTTCCCCTTCTTGATCGCCTTCAACGCCGCCGCGGCGTCGGTGCCCTTGTAGTAGTCGTCGAGCGGGTAGCACCCGCTCGGCAGGCCGTTCCGCGGGGCGGTGGTGCAGTCGCTGAACGTGCGGCAGACCTTCTTCGTGTTGAACGGCCGGCCGGCCAGCACGTCGGCCGGCAGGTCGGGGTAGCTCAGCACCATCCGCCCGAGCCCGACGCTGTCGATCCAGCCCTGCCGCACGGCCGCCTGGGCCACGTTCGGCAGGAAGTCCTGCAGGTACGTGTACCCGGTGCCGACGAGGTACAGGTCAGGGAAGCTCGCCTTGAGCTGCCGGTGGGCGTGGATCTGCCGGGCGACGCCGACGAGCGGGTCTTCCGGCGGCTGGTACCCGTCGCTCGGCGGGTACAGCGCCGGCCGCTGCACGTGCGGGTTGTAGTACGGGCTGCCGGCGCTCAGGTTGACGAGCCGGACGTCGAGCGACCGGAGCAGTTCCAGGAACCGCGTCGGCTCCGCGAGGTCGTGGCTCGACGCGTCGTTCTCGTTCACGCCGAAGCCGTAGCGGTACGGGAGCGGGTGTTCCTCCGGCACGCCGGGACCGAGCTTGCCGGGCGTGCTTTGGGCCGGGTCGGGCTTGTACGGGACGAAGTCGAACGCGCTGAGCCGGACGCCGACCTTCAGCCCCGGCGCGACCGCCCTGATGCCGGCGACGATCTCCCGCAGGTAGCGGGTGCGGTTCTCGAAGCTGCCGCCGAACTCGCCCTTGCGGGTGTGGGCCCCGAGGAACTCGTGCCCGAGGTACCCGTGGCAGTGCTTGACGTCGACGAAGTCGAACCCGAGGTCCGCCGCCTTCTTCGCGGCCGCCACGTAGTCGTCGATGAGTTGCCGAATCTCGCCGTCGGTCATCACCGGGTAGCCCGGCCCGAGCTGGAGCCGGCGGTCGAGCACCGGGTGGCGGAACACGATCCGCGGCTCCATCCGCTGCTTGTCGTTCGGCTTGCTGTACCGGCCGGAGTGGGTGAGCTGCAGCCCGACGACCAGCCCGTCGCTCGGTCCCATCTGCTCGACGTGGGCCGCGACGAGCGTGTCGCGGAGCCCGGCAATGTCGCCGAGGTTCGCGTCGGTCATCAGGAGCTGGTTCGGATTGGCCCGCCCGTCGTGACGGATCGCGACGGCCTCGCCACCCCAGATCAGCTTCGCGCCGCTGAGCCCGAAGTGACGCCACCGGCGGACCGTCGCCTCGGTCGGCTTGCCGTCCGTCGTCCCGTCCCAGCCTTCCATCGGGTGGATCGTCCACCGGTTGCCGATCGTCAGCCCGCCGACGGTCGCCGGGGCGGCCAGTGGGGACCCGGCCCCGGCGACCACGTCCGCGTCGAACGGCAGGTCGAGGCCGAGGGCGGCCAAGTGGCTCAGGAACACGGCCGGGTCCTTCACCGACCCGAGGCGGAGGATGGGGAGGGATGGCATGGTGGCGACGGGGTTCGACCGCGGTTGGCTATAGCCAAACATGCGCGGCGGTGGCGGCGAAGCAACGTAGGATATAGCGGATCGCTTTCATCGACGCGAGACGTCGCCCTGGGTCGTACATCCTTCCCTTTGGCGGCCGCGCCGAGTCCCGTGGCCGGCTCTGGAGGTTCTCGTGAGGATCCGGCTTTTGTTGGCAGGAGCGGTCATCGGTCCTCTTGGCGCGGCCGATCATGGTGGGGCCAGCGCGGCCGCACCTCCGGCCAGTCGGCCCGCGGCAACCCGCCCCGCGGCCGGCGGCCCGCCGACGAAGGATTGGGGGCTGCCGCTGCTGATGTCTGTACGGTTGGAACGGCCGGAGGCGAAGGCCGGGAGGGACGCTCGGTTTACGCTTGAGTTCCGCAACGAGTCGGACCGGCCGATCGTGGTCATGATGCCCATCGAAGGGACGGAAGACGGCTTGCGGAAGGCGTCTTACTCGTGGTCGTTTACGTATGTGGACGGCCGGTCGGTTCCCTACGGCTGGACCCTTATCTGCGGGAACACCGCCGGCATCCGCGCGGCCGACGCGGACGATTTCATCACCGTCCCGCCGCGCGGGAAGGCGCGGGTGGACCAAATCCTCCAGATGCGGCCGCCGCCCGTCCCGCCCGAGGAACGTGTCGGGGAGTTCCGCGCGACGTTGGTCTACGCGTTCCACCCTTCCCGCCGGGAAGGCGGGAAGCGAGGCAAAGACACGGTCGAGGCGGAAGCGCTGATGAAGCGGGCGTGGGTCGGGACCGTCGTGTCGGACCCAGTGACTTTCCGGATTGTCCCGTGACCTGTGCCTTCCTCCGTCCGCCTTACGCCCCCGCCGGCCGCAGGTCGCGGGAGTCGGTCGGGAGCTTGTCCTGGTTCAGGTCCGCCCACATGGCGGCCTCGGCGTCGAGCGGGCTTTTGATGTTGTACGCCTGGTACGCCAGCATCTCGCCGATCCGCACCGCCAGGTCGACGAGCCGCTCGCCGGCGGCCCAGTGGTCGCCGACGCAGATGGTGGCCGGGTCGATGTTCGGGTGGAACACCGGCGTCAGCATCCGGCACAGCGGGCTTTGCCGCGGGTACCCGCTCGTCAGCTGGATCTCGACGAGGTGCGACGTCCGCGGCACCGGCTGGTCCGGCCGCTTGCCCCGCTCCAGGCTGTTCACCTGGTACTCGAGGCGGTAAAGCTCGGGCGGGTCACCGTCGGCGGCGACGATGCGGATGGCGTGGCCCGACGCCGAGCCGGCGGCGGCGGCGCTGCTACTGCTGTTGGTCGCCGCCCCGGCCGTGTCGCCGAACGCGGCCCGCATCTGCTCGGCGTCGGCCGTCAGGCGGCGGAGCCGCATGGGGAGGCGGGGCGGCTCGGCCGCGACGCCCCCCGGGGACGAGACGCCGTCGGCCGCGTGAAGGTCGGTCGGTACCACGTCGGACGTAGCCGGCACGGTGACCTCGTTCCCGCACGACTTGCACTTGGCCCGCCGGCCGGCGTCCTCGTCCCGGACGGTGAACGCCCGCCCGCAGTTCTGGCAGTTGAAACGGATCATGTGAAACGGGTCCGGTCTGGCCCCGCACGACTGTATCGGCGGTGGGGCGGGTGCGACAGGGGCGGGGGCAGCGAGGGTGGTGACGCGT
This sequence comes from Phycisphaerales bacterium, assembly GCA_028288905.1. GTDB lineage: Bacteria > Planctomycetota > Phycisphaerae > Tepidisphaerales > Tepidisphaeraceae > Humisphaera. The sequence goes on from JAQGHJ010000350.1 coordinate 4,410, forward strand.
CGCGCGGCAGGGACTAGCGAACGTCGGCCGCGCCTCCCCCTCTCCCGGAGGGAGGAGAGCCCGCCAGCCCGCAGTTTCGTCCAGTCACCGCCGGCCGCGGACAAACAGGAGGTACGACAGTACGACCCCGGCCGCCAGTCCGACGGCCGACAGGGCGGCGGCCCCGAGCGCGACGGCCGGCTTGCGGTCCGGGTCGCCCTTCGCCTTGGCGGCAAACGCGAGCGACGCGGCGAGCGTGGCCACCGACGGCAGCCCGAACGACACCCCGCTGACGACGGCCGCCACCGCGCTAAGCCCGAGCAGGACGAACGCCCACGGCAGCGGGGCGGGACCGGGCGGCAGGTCGGCCGTCAGGTCCGCGCCCGACGCCGGGCCGGCGGCCCCGCCGCAC
>JAQGHJ010000379.1 GCA_028288905.1 Phycisphaerales bacterium
AGATCGCGCAGATGAAGGAGATCGACAGCGGCATGCGCCGTGAGGTCTTCGGCGAGTTCTATCACCTAGCGATGGCTAACCAGCACCTCAGCGAGGGCGGCCTCGAATACGCCAAGACGTTGCTCACGCGATCGCTCTCTGAAGAAGATGCCAAGCGCATCATCCGCCAGGTCACGCAGCAGGTTCAGACCACGCCGTTCAGCTTCCTCGCGAAGGCTGAATCCGAAAATCTGCTGACGTTCATCCAGGACGAGCACCCGCAGACGATCGCGCTGATCCTCGCCCACCTGCCGGCCCAGAAGGCGAGCGAGATCATGGTCGGGCTGCCGAGCCAGAAGCAGATCGAGGTCGTCAAGCGCATCGCGAACATGGAGCAGACCAACCCCGAGGTGATCAAGGAGGTCGAGCGGGGGCTGGAGCACCGGCTGAGCGACATCGTCAGTCAGACGTTCGAGAAGGCCGGCGGCGTCGACACGGTCGCCGAGATCCTGAACCTCGCCGACCGGAGCACCGAGAAGGGGATCATGGAGGGGCTCGAGAGCGAGGACCCGGACCTCGTCGAGCAGATCCGCCGGCTCATGTTCGTGTTCGAGGACGTGCTGCTTGTCAACGACAAGGGCATCCAGTCGGTGCTGAAGGAGATCCAGAACGACGTGCTGGCCCTCGCCCTCAAGACGGCCAGCCAGGAGCTGAAAGACAAGATCCTCAAGAACATGTCCGAGCGGGCGGCCCAGATGATTCAGGAGGAGATGCAGTACATGGGCCCGGTCCGCGTCAGCGACGTCGAGCAGGCCCAGCAGAAGATCGTCGACGTCGTCCGCCGCCTCGAGGACTCCGGCGAGATCGTGATCAGCGGGCGGGGCGGCGAGAAGGAAATGATCGTTTGAGGTAAGTAGGCAGTAGGCGGTACGCAGTAGGCAGAGGGGAGGGCGAGCGGGCTGATCGCTTGCGTCCCTTCGCGACTTCCTCTGCTCTGCCTACCGCCTACTGCGTACTGCCTACTTCCCATGCCAGTCATCCGAGCCGACAAACTTCCGGCCACCGCCCAAGCGTTCTCGATGCAGGACGTCGAGCAGGCGGCCAAGCGGGTGCTGCTGAAGGCGAAGCTCCAGGCCGGGCAACTGGTCGAGGCGGCGATCGCCGAGGGAGAGCGGCTCAAGGCCGAGGCGCATGCCGAGGGCAGCCGGGCAGGGTTCGAGCACGGGCACGCCGAGGGCGTTCGCCACGGCCAGGAGGCGGGGCGGGACCAAGCGATGCAGCACCACTCGGCCGAGCTGTCGGCCGTCGTCCGGGCCCTGACGGCCGTCGGTGGGGAAGTCGATGCGCACCGGGCGGCGTGGGCTGCCGACGGGGTCCGGGAGATGGTCCGGCTGGCCGTGGGCATCGCTCGCCGGGTGACCAAGCGGATCGGCTGCGTCGACCCCGGCGTGCTAGAAGCCAACCTCGCCGAGGTGCTCAAGCTCGTCGCCGGAGCCGGCGACCTACGGGTGGCCGTTCACCCGGACCAGCGGGCGCTGCTCGACGCCTGCCTGCCCAAGCTCCAGTTGGAGTGGCCCGACCTGAAGCACGTCGAGCTGATCGAGGATCCGGCCGTCTCCCCCGGCGGGTGCCGGGTGTACACCCGCGGCGGGTTCGTGGACGCCGACCTTGACGCCCAGCTCGACCGAGTCATCGGCGACCTCCTGCCGCTAGAGAGGCCACCGGCGGCGACCGATGGCCCGCCGGTCCCGCGCGGCTGACGCCGCCCGGCCGCGGCGCGCAGCGTTGCCGGCCCTCCGGTCCCCCGCCCTCCGGGAGAGGGTTGGGGTGAGGGTGAACGTAGCAGGGGCCTGTGCTTACCAGCCATCCGGCTCGATAGCGCGACGTCCGCTCGACGCTCACCCTCACCCGCCCGGGCTTCGCCCGGACGACCCCTCTCGGAGGGAGAGGTGGAATACGGCCGCTTGCCGGCCACCACTGGAACCGAGCTCCGCTCACTCGACTTCCCGCTTCCGGCTTTTAGCTCCTGTCTTCCTCCGGTTTTTCCCCCATGCCCTTCCTCGACGCCCAACTCGACGCCGTGGAGCAGGCGATGCCGTTCGGCGTCCGCGGGCGGGTGCAGGCCGTCACCGGGCTGACGCTGGAGGCGTCGGACCTGCCGCTGCCGCTCGGCAGTCTGTGCCGGATCGAGACGCTGACCGGCCACCGGGCGGCCGAGGTGATCGGCATCCGGGCCGACCGGACGTTGCTCATGCCGCTGGAATCGCCGGCCGGCATCGCCCGCGGGGACGTCGTTTCGAACGTCGCCGCCGCCCCCCGCATCTGGTGTTCGGACGCGCTGCTCGGGCGGGTGATCAACGGGTTCGGCGACCCGATCGACGGGCTCGGGGCAATCCGGGCGGACGAGTCCCGGCGGCTCGACGGCCGCAGCCCCCGCCCGCTCGACCGACTCCCGATCCGCCAGCCGATCACCACCAGCCTCCGGGCGATCGACGCCCTGCACACGTGCGGGCTCGGGCAGCGGATGGGCATCTTCTCCGGCCCCGGTGTCGGCAAGAGCACGCTGATGTCCGCGATCGCCAAGCACACTAGCGCCGACGTCAGCGTCGTCGCCCTTATCGGCGAGCGGGGGCGGGAGGTGCAGGAGTTCATCGAGAACAGACTCGGCCCCGAGGGGATGGCCCGCTGCTGCATCATCTTCAGCACCGGAGACGAGGCGCCGCTGCTGCGGGTCCGGGCGGCCAAGGCGGCGTGCGCGGTGGCCGAGTACTTCCGCGACCGCGGGCTGCACGTGATGCTGATGATGGACTCGCTCACCCGGCTGTGCCAGGCCCAGCGGCAGATCGGGCTGGCCGCCGGCGAGCCGCCGGCCACCAAGGGCTTCCCGCCGAGCGTGTTCGCCATGATCCCGGAACTGCTGGAGCGGGCAGGCAATACCCCGGTCGGATCGATCACCGGGTTCTACACGGTGCTGGTCGAGGGGGACGACTTCAACGAGCCGATCCCGGACGCGGTCAAGGGCATCACCGACGGTCACTTCTGGCTGAACCGCAAGCTGGCCGACCGCGGCCACTTCCCCGCCCTCGACGTCACCCAGAGCATCAGCCGGGTCCGCGGCGACGTCACCGACAAGGAGCACCAGCGGCAGGCCCGCCGGGTACTGTCGCTGTGGGCTGTCTACAAGGACATCGAGGACCTCGTGAACATCGGTGCCTACGCCGCCGGCGCGAACCCGGAGTACGACCTGGCCGTGCAGGCCCGGCCGCGCATCCAGGCGTTCCTCCGCCAGGAGGGTGGCGACCCACGGACGATGGAGCAGAGCCGGCAGGAGTTGGCCGAGCTGTCGGTGTGGCTGGACCAGATGGACAAGGTCGTCCGCGCCCAAAAGGCCGCGCCGCCGGCGCGGGGCCAACGATAAGCTCGCGGTCCAGGATCGGGCCGTGACGCGGCGGCGGTGGCGGGGCCGCCGTCGGAGGCTCCGTCATCGGCGAGCAGCAATCGGTCTCCGGCCCCGTCACCCGTTCCATCACCATGGCCACCTTCCGCTTCAACCTCCAAGCCGTCCTCCGCCAGCGGGAGCGGGTCGAGCAGGAGCGGCAGCGGGACTTCGCTGTCGTCCAGCGAGAGTACGCCGCCCTGGAGGCAGAACTCCGGGCCATGGACGACGCGGTGAAGGCGGCCACTTCGGACCTGAAGGACAACCACCTCGTCGGTCGGATCAACGTCGAATACCTCGCGGCCCACCGGCGGTTCACGCTGGCAATGCAGCGGAAGGCCGTCGAACACGCCGAGCGGATGTCGGCCGTCCGCCAGCGGCTGGACGTCGCCCGGACCGCCCTGGTCGAGGCGGCCAAGCATCGAAAGGGCATGGAGACGCTGCGGGAACACCGGCTAGACGATTGGCGGGCAGAGGAGAATCGGCTGGAGGCCGCCGCGACGGACGAGGTGGCTCAACAGATCGGGGTCCGGCTCGTCCGTGCGGCCACCGAACCACCCACCGTCCCAGCGGCACCGAGGCCGCCCTCCGTCGCTGCCGCCACGAACGGCTCAGGCTCCACGCCTCCGACGACCGATAACACTTCCGTCGGCGCCCGCCGGAAAGACGCACCGTGAAGAAGATCGTCACCGTCCTCGTGCTCACGCTGGCCGCGAACTTCGTGGCGGTCGTCGGCGCGGTCGGTTGGATGTTCGCCAGCGGCAAGTTGGACCGGGCGAAGGCGGCGGCCGTCCGCGAGCTGGTATTCGCGCCGGCCACGCAGCCGGCCGACCCGGCCGCCACGCAGCCGGCGGCCACGCAGCCGACGTCCCGCCCGGCCGGCGAGCGGCTCGACGACCTGCTGACGAAATATGCCGGCCGCCGTGCCGGCGAGCAGGCGGAACTCATCCAGCAGGCGATCGACGCCCAAGCGGCCGCCCTCGACCGCCGGGCCCGCGACCTCGACAGCCTCAACGGGCAGGTTCTGCGCGAGAAGGAAGAGTTGGCCCGCAAGAGCAGCCAGCTGGACGCCGACCGCGCCCGGCTGGTCGACGAGCAAAAGCAGCAGGCCGCCCAGGATACGGACAAGGGCTTCAAGGACAGCCTGAAGCTGTACGACGCGATGGCGGGCAAGCAGGTGAAGTCGGCGTTCATGGGCCTGCCGGACGACGCCGTGGTGCGGTATTTGCGAGCGATGACCCCGCGGAACGCCACCCGGATCATCAAAGAGTTCAAGACGCCCGACGAGCAGGCGCGGATCAACCGGATCCTGTACCGCATGCGAGAGGCCGGCGACGCCACCTCCCAGCCGGTCGCCGGGGGAGATTCCCCTTCCTCTGCTCCGCCGGCGGCCTCCGCTCCGCCCACCGCCGCCAGCCCGGGCAGGCCCGGCCAATAGCTCTCACCCAGTGATTTATGCCGTCAGCCGTCCTCCCGAGCTTCATGACGAACGGTGTCGCCGCGGGCGGGTCGACGGCAAGGACCGTCGCTCCGAGATCAACGCCAACGGCGCGGCCGGCGTCAGATCGCAACGCCCTGACGTTCAAGGCCCGCCTCTCGCAAGCCACGTCGCGGCCCAGTGCCGCCGACGCATCCTCCGCCGCGTCCGAAACCCGGTCGGCCGACCGCGCCGAGACGGACTCGCCGGCGAAGTCGAAGGCCGCCGCCACGCGGCGCGCCGCGAAGCGGTCCTCCCACAAACGAGTCGACGACGAGGCGGACGACGAGGACGAGGCCGTCAAGGACGCACAGGAAGCCGACCCATCGGAGGCATCGGTCGACGCGGCCGCCGACCTCGGTGCGTCGGACTTGCTCACGGAGTCGGACGCGGACGGCGAGCACCCATCGGGCGATCCGGCCGACCCACACGGTGATCCCGCTGGCCACGGCACCCCCGACCTGGCGGCACTGGCCGCCGCGGCGACCAACGCTGCTCCTGCGGCGCCGGTGAGCGGCGA
>JAQGHJ010000392.1 GCA_028288905.1 Phycisphaerales bacterium
GTCCTCGCACCAGTTGGAAGCCCGTGTCACGGACGGGTCGTTTCTACGATTGGCGTCCTCTCGCCGGCGCGGTCATTGCGTGACCACCGGCGGGTGCGTCGGGGCCGGCGGCGGCGTCCCCGCCGCCTTGCCATCCCCCCGCCGGTCCCGTATTCTCTCCCCCCGCTTCCGCCCGGGCCGCCGAACCGCCCGGACCTAGCCACACGACCGGCACTCGGCCCGACGCTTTCGGCCCCCCAACGGGTTGCGTCGCCGCTGGGGGCTTCGCTGTCCCGGGGTTTTCGTGGTTGGCGTCGGGTGACGTCGCCGCCCCGCCGGACGGCACAGGTGTCAGGAGTTCAGCGCCATGGCCTTGCTCGCCGAAGAGAAGAAGCAGACCGTTACCGATTACCAGAAGCACGAGAAGGACACCGGCTCGGCCGAGGTGCAGATCGCGCTGCTGACCCAGCGGATCAACCAGCTCCAGGACCACTTCAAGTCGCACAAGAAGGACCACTCGTCCCGCCGCGGGCTGCTCAAGCTGGTCAGCCGGCGGAACCAGCTCCTGAAGTACCTGACCCGGACCGACCGGTCGAAGTACCAGCAGGTCATCCAGCGGCTCGGGCTGCGGAAGTAACATCGCGTCGATCGGCCAAGGGCACCCGAAGGGGTGCCCTTTGTCGTTTGGGGAAATCCGCGGCGCGGGTCGGGCGGCGGGCATTGCGACGTCTCCCTCCGGGAGAGGTCGTCCCGGCGAAGCCGCGGCGGGCGAGGGTGAGCGTTGAACGGGCCTCCCGCCATCGGGCCAAAGGGGCCGGCGAGCACAAGCCGCCTCGAAGTGCACCCTCACCCCCGCCCTCTTCCCGAAGGGAGAGGGGGGAGCCCGGCCGCCGCGCCAGGCGACCCCGCCGTCGTCGACGTCGGAGGTGCCGACCGGCCGCCGCTTCGCCCTCGCCCCTCCCCCCGGCACCTCCCCCGCACTTAGCACTCAGTACTGAGCACTCAGCACTTTCCCGCTTTCTCCCAGCAGGCCCGGCCCCCGTAGCGGGGCCAAGCAACCAGGAACCAACCGATGCCGCAAGCCATTCGAGTCGAACGTGAGATCGGCGGGCGCACGCTCGCGATCGAGACCGGGTCGTACGCCAAGCTCGCCGGCGGGTCCGTCACCGTCCAGTACGGCGAGACGGTCGTCTTCGGGGCCGTCGTCCGGGCCAACCCGCGGGAGGGGATCGACTTCTTCCCGCTCCAAGTCGACTACCGCGAGCGGCGGGCGGCCGCCGGCAAGTTCCCCGGCGGGTTCCTCAAGCGGGAGGCCCGGCCGACCACGAAGGAGATCCTGACCGCCCGGCTCATCGACCGCCCGCTCCGCCCGCTGTTCCCCAAGGGGTTCATGGACGAGGTGCAGGTGCACCTGAACGTGCTCGCGTTCGACAACGAGAACGACCCGGACGTGCTCGCCGGGCTGGCCGCCAGCGCGGCGATCGCCGTCAGCGACATCCCGTTCATCAAGCCGATCGCCCACGTCCGGGTCGGGCGGATCGACGGCAAGCTGATCGTGTTCCCGACGATCGAGCAGGTCGACCAGAGCGACTTCGACATCGTCGTCGCCGGGACGGCCGACGCGGTGAACATGATCGAGGTCGGGGCGAACGAGGTCGCCGAGGACGAGGTCGCCGACGCGATCGAGTTCGGGCACGGGGTCGTCAAGCAGATCGTCGGGCTGATCGGCGAGCTGGTCGCCAAGGCCGGGCGGGAGAAGGTCGGCGTGCCGAAGCCGCCGGACGCCAAGCTGCTGGCGGCCGTCCGGGCGAACGTCGGGGACCGGGTCCGGGCGGTGAAGGGGAACATCGGCAAGGTTGACCGGGCCGAGGCGATCGAGGCGATCAAGGTCGACCTGCTGGCGGCCCTCGCCCCGGCCGTCGTCGACCCGGCGGCCGGGTACGCGGCCCACATGGCCCAGCGGGAGCAGGCCAAGCGGGTGCGGGTCGCGTTCTCGGAGGTCGAGGAGCAGATCTCCCGCGAGGCGATCCTGTCCGGCACCCGCCCCGACGGCCGGGACTACGAAACGATCCGCCCGATCACCTGCGAGGTCGGAGTGCTGCCGCGCGTCCACGGGTCGGCCGTGTTCACCCGCGGCGAGACCCAGTCGATGTGCACGATCACGCTCGGCACGAGCGCCGACGAGCAGATGGTCGACGGGCTGATCCCCGAGTACAGCCAGAAGTTCATGCTGCACTACAACTTCCCGAGCTACAGCGTCGGGGAGGTCCGCCCGATCCGCGGTCCGGGGCGGCGGGAGATCGGCCACGGGGCGCTGGCCGAGCGGAGCCTGTTGCCGGTGCTGCCGACGGTCGATGAGTTCCCGTACACGGTGCGGGTCATCAGCGATATCCTGGAGTCGAACGGGTCGAGTTCGATGGCGTCGAGCTGCTGCGGCACGCTCGCGCTGCTCGACGCCGGCGTCCCGCTGACCAAGCCGGTGGCCGGCATCTCGGTCGGGCTCGTGAAGGAGGGGGACCGCCAGGTGCTGCTCACCGACATCATCGGCGAGGAGGACCACTTCGGGGACATGGACTTCAAGGTGTGCGGGACGGCCGACGGCATCACCGCGATCCAGCTCGACATCAAGATCGAGGGCATCGGGTACGACGTGATCCGCCAGACCCTTCACCGTGCCAAGTCGGCCCGGCTGGTGATCCTCGAGAAGATGGCGATGACGATCTCCGCCCCGCGGAAGATCAGCCAGCACGCGCCGCGGCTGCTGACGATCAAGATCGACCCCGAGAAGATCGGCAAGATCATCGGGCCGGGCGGGAAGAACATTAAGGCGCTGCAGGCGAACACCGGGGCCCAGGTCGAGATCGAGGACGACGGGACGGTCTACATCTCGTCGATCGATGCGGCTGGGGCCGAGCGGTGCCGGGACATCATCGAGGCGATGACGGCCGAGGTGAAGCCGGGCCGGATCTACAACGGCCGGGTCGTGAGCGTGAAGGACTTCGGGGCGTTCGTCGAGATCGCGCCCGAGACCGACGGCTTGTGCCACATTAGCGAGCTGAGCGACGACTACATCGACCGGGTGAGCGACGTGGTGAACGTCGGGGACCAGATCAAGGTGAAGGTCGTGCTGGTCGACGACACCGGCCGGATCAAGCTGAGCCGCAAGCAGGCCCTCCGCGAGGAGGGCGGGACGGACGGTGCCACCGGCAAGCCGACGCCGCGTGAGCCCGCCCGCGAGGGCGACGACCGCGGCGGCTACGGCGACCGCGGCCCGCGTAGCGGCGG
>JAQGHJ010000395.1 GCA_028288905.1 Phycisphaerales bacterium
CGGCCGGGGAGGTGGCCGGAAAGCGGCACCTGCTGCTCCGGGCCGACATCGCCCGCCCCGTGCTGCGCGAGCGGCTGGCCGCCGGCGGGTCGGCGTCCGTCCGGGACGTAGCGGTGTATGAGACCGTGCCGGCCGCCGCGCTGCCGCCCCCGCTGCTCGACGCGCTCGCCGCCGGCTCCGTCGACTGGGTGACGTTCACCAGCAGCAGCACGGCCAAGAACTTCATGGCCCTGCTCGGGCCCGACCACCGCGAGCGCTTGGCCGGCGTCCGCGTCGCCAGCATCGGCCCGGTCACGACTGCCACGCTGAAGGAGTTGGGCTTGGACCCGGCCGCCGAGGCCGAGACGTCCGACTTGACCGGACTTGTCGCCGCGATGCGGGCCGCTGTAGCCGTTTGAACAGGTGCCTTATTCGGCGAGGGCATCTTCAGTATTGATTCGTTCGTTCCCGCGTGTGACGCTGATTAAGGAGCCCGCAAACCGACTCGCACACCGTGGAAAACGAGCGAGGCCCGGCGGGTTGATCCCGCCGGGCCTCGCTCGTTTCCGATCTCCGACGGAATTGGTCCCTCTTCCACCAATCAGCCAGGGATGATCCCGCCGCTCTGCGAACCGAACACTTCGGGTCCCGAGGTGCCGGTGTAGACGCCGCCGGGGAACGCGGTGCCGGCCGCCTTGACGAGGGTCGGGGGCGGGGGTGGGGCCGGCGGGGGGGTGCCGCCGTTGCCGCCGCCGGGATCAACGATGGTCCCTTCCTCGAACAGGAACGACCCGGCCAGGAACCGGTTGTTCGGGGTGCCGGCCGCCTGCGTCGGGTAGGTCAGCGTCCCGCCGCCGCCGGCCCCGCCGCCGCCGGGCTGCGAGAAGTAGTTGTTCGTGCTCAGGACGTTCGACGACGGGTAAACGATAGAATTGCTCCCGATGCCGTTGCTCGCCGACGGCGCGGGGCCCTGATAGGTGTCGACCGCGACGTCGCCGGCCAGGTCCGTCGTGTCGAACCCGAACGTGGCAATTCGGTAGACGCCGGTCCCGAGCGTGACCGGGGTGAAGTTCGTCAGGTACCGGTACGAGCTGTTCGGGGCCAGCTCGGAATTGGCCGTGGTGACGTCCGCAACCAGCACGGGGGTGGTCGTGTTCGTGATGTTGTAGATCGCGACGCGAATCGTGCCGGCGAGCCCGTCAGCCCCGCTGTCGAACGCGCCGAGCGAGTTGATGTTGAGCGGGACGATCCCGACGGCGAAGTCGTTGCCGAGCGTGGCGTTGTTCGGGTCCAGGTTGCCGGTCGTCGCCTCGCCGGTGCTGGTCGCGACGTCCACGTGGTACAGCTCCTCGCCCGCCGGCAGCGTCGAGCCGGTGCCGGTACCCGTCCCGGGGGCCGGGCCGCTGACGAACGCCCCGTTGATCGGGCCGTTGGCCGTGAACCCGTTCGACTGGGCGGCCGTGACGACGCCGGTGAACGTGTCACCGGTGCCGCTGAGCGACAGCGTCACGACGCCGGACCCGGTCGCCGTGCCGGTGCCCGACAGCACCAGCGACACGTCGGACCCGTTGACGAACCCGCTGTAGTTGAAGGTGGCGAAGTTCGAGATCGTCAGCGTGCCGGTGACCAGCCCGGTCGCGTCCTGGCTGACGGTGGTGAACGTGGCGGTCCGGGGGTCGATGCCGGCGACGCCGCCGGTCGTGCTGCCGGTCGTCGTGTTCTCGATCGACCCCGTGCCGTCGTTGTTGAACACGCCGGAGTAGGTGCCGAGGAACGACACGTTGTTGCCCACGGTCCCGCCGACCGCTGCGGTCGGCGTCCCGCCGCCGGCGCTGATGTCCGGGGGGATGGCCGGGGTGGTCGGTGTGGTGTCCGGCGGGAGGACGGACGGGTCGATCGGGAGCCCGGTCGCCGGGTCGATCGGCAGGCCCGTGGCCGGGTCGATGCTCGGGTCCAGGGCCCCGCCGTCCGCGGGCACGGCCGCCTCGGCCTTGCCCGCGGCCAGGCTGGCGAACTGCGTGGTCGACACGGAGACGGCCCCGGCGGCGCGGCCGGCGGCCGGCAGCGATTCGGGGGCGTCCGACGCCTTCTTCACCTTGAACTTGCCGACGCTGTCGTCGACGCCGTTGACGAGCGTGCCGGTCAGCGTGATGCCGTTCTTACCGACCTTCGCGACCAGCAGCCGGCCGCTGGTCGACCCGACGACCTTTACCTGCTTGCCGGCGACCATCCCCTTCACGTCGACCTTGCCGCTGTGGGCCGAGCTGATTTGCCCTGTCACGTACCCGGCGGCGCTCTGGCCCGTGAAGACGATGTTGATCGCCTCCTTCACCTTCGTGCCGGACCCCTTGATGGTCACGGTGCCGGCGTAGGTGTTCGTCAGGTCGAGCGTCGCCGACAGCAGCCGACGGTCCTCGAGCCGCTCGCACGCGGCCGACGCCGCGAGCGGGACCGCCGGAGTCCGGGCGGCCAGGGGGAGGGCGGCGGGCGCGGCCGCGCCGGCGGCCCGGGAGACACACAACTTCCTCAGCCACGCTTGCATAACGCTTCCTCCTCAAGCCGCCCGTCCGCAACCCCGTTCGGGGAGCGGGCCGGACCGGTCCGACGTCGCGCACGAGCATTACCGCGTTCGGGATCACGGGCCAGAGCGGAAGCCCCGAGCCACCGGGGAAACCGCGAACATCAAGGTGAGCGGCGAACGAGCGTGGCCGACAACCCGCGGGCCCGCGCCCGAGCACACAACGCCGTGCTCCCAAGTGTACCGTGAACGATCCGCTAACGGCAAGGAAAGTTTCGGGACGCCGGGGTCGATTATTGCCCTTGCGTGCACCACGCCGTCCGGGAAACCCCCGGTCTGGACCCCGGCCGCAGCCCCTTGGATAGACCGTCTAGGGAACACCCGCTCCCTCAATGCCCGAACCCGGCGTCTACGGCGGCCCGGACCCGTCGCCTAATCTTTCGCCCCGTCCACCGCCGCCGGCCGGGTGGCCGGCGGCACCGTCGCTTCCCCGCCGCGCTGCTGGAACGCCCCCCGGAGCGCGCCGCGGGCCACGCCGGCTCCCGGGCGGTTCGCCCCGCCCCCGGCCATCCCGCCGAGCTGGAAGATCAGCGCGTCCTTCGGGGCCGTGATCATGAAGAACGTGATCGCCATCTCGTCGGCCGTCTGCTCGCCCCACGTCACCCGCTTCGGCGGCACGTTCGGGTTCCGCGGGTTGTCGGCCGAGTTGTCGAACACGTACTTCTGCTCGACCTTCGTCCCGGCCGGCAGCCGGAACGGCTCCTTGTAGAGGAACTCGTCCTGCCAGTTCCAGTCCCAGTCCTTGATCCAGATCAGCGGCTTGACCGTCCCGTCCGGCAGCGTCGCGTCCACCTTGATCTCGTTGCACAGCAGGTGGGCGTGCGGGAAGATCCCGATCACGTTCGCCTCGATCGGGAGCGTGAACGTGTCGCTCAGCGTGAACCCCTTCTGCCCCGGGGCGACGTCCAGCAGCGCCCGCCGGAACGACTTCGGCAGGCTGAGCGCCAGCCGCTGCGGCTCCTTCTTGGCGAAGTACAGCCCGACGGTCGACTGCTCGTGCTCGACCTTGCCGCTCGGGTGGAAGTGGACCTGCACGACGAGGTCCGACCCCTTGCGGAGCAGCCGCGCCGTGCCGTCCGGCAGGTGCCGCGGCGTGACGCCGGGGGCCCAACCCCCGAGCCCGCCGCTCGGCTGGAACCCGACCCCGCCGCCGCCCCGCCCGTACCCGACCCCGGGGTCGGCCTCGTCCAACTTCCGGGCCGTGCCGGTGCCGTCGGTGAACAGCAGGGCGTGGTGGACGATTTTGCGGTTCGCCGGGCGGTAGTCGACCGCCGTCACGTACTTGTCGGCGTCCAGGCCCAGCGGCAGGACGAACACCCGGAACACGTCCCGCCCCTCGGCGACCAGCTCGTACTTATCCGGCATCTTCACGACGAGGTCCGGCTCGCCAAGGGCCCAGCCCTCGGTGAACTTCGGGGTCGGCGGCAGGTCCTTGCGGTCGCCCTCGGGCGCGCCGGCGTCGGCCCAGGCCTTGAGCGTCGCGACCTGCGCCTCGGACAGCCGGCGGTCGCCGGTAAACTCCCCGTGCCCGGCCGTCGGCAGCCACGGCGGCATGAACCGGCTGCCGGTCACCTCCGCGATCTGTCCGGCCCGCCGCTTGGCGTCGGCGTACGACAGCAGCGGGAACGGGGCGACCTCGCCCGGGCGGTGGCACCCGGCGCAGTTCTCGAACAGGATCGGGGCGACGTCCCTGGTGAAGGTCGCCGACTTGCCGGGCTGGTCGCCCGGCGCGACGGGCGACGGGGCGGGGGCGGCCGTCGCCCAAGATGTGGCAGCGAACCAGAGCACCGCGGACACGCGAACCATCGAGTCGAATCGCATGAAAGTCTGCTCCTTGGGGCGGGACGAGCGCCGGGGCGCCTCGTCACGTCGTCGTCCTTCGGCCGTACGCGGGATCGCCGTCCACTGTTCGCTGAGGGCTCGTCCGTCGCGAGACTGAACTTCGTTCACTGTCTTTCGAAGGCGGCGGCCGCAGGCGGCGAAGCCCCGACCGGCAGGCGCGTACGCCAACCCGTGGCACCCCCGGCGAACAATCGGACGCTCCGCCTCCACCGCCGGAAGTGGGAATGCCGCCGGGCCGTCGGAACGAACCGCTCACTCCTCGATCGGGCACCCGACCGCAGCCGCGCGGGCGACCGGTGCCGGCCGGCCGGCCA
>JAQGHJ010000408.1 GCA_028288905.1 Phycisphaerales bacterium
GGTCAGGTTGCCGGCGACGTACAGGATGATGACGGCCGGCAGGTTCACGACGAGCGAGAACCGAACCGACAGCGCCACCCCGATAGCGGCCAGCACGCTGATCTGGAGCCACACGAGCAGCAGGGCCGGGATCATGCCCATCACGTGCATGAGCCGCAGGCCGGCGATCTGCTTGAGGACGATGTCGTCGAGCGAGTTGGCCTGCAACTGGTAGTCGGTCGGGATGCGCCACCACAGGCAAGCAACAAGGATGACCATGAAGATCGCAACGGCCACGAACGCCGACGCGATGATGCCGAGGTACTTGCCGACGAGCACCTCCCACTTCCGCACCGGCTTGCTCATCAAAGTGAGCATCGTGCGGTCCTCGATCTCGTCGAAGATCGACTTGCTGGTGGCGAACAGCGTCGTCACGAGGACGAGCAGCAGGACGACGTCCAAGGCGACGGCCTTGTACATCGTCGTGTCCTCGCCGAGCGTGAAGAACGGCAGCATGGCGAAGATGATCATCACCGCCCCGCCGAGCGCCAGCAGCAGCGCGTAGATGGGTTGGGAGACCGCTTCGCGGAACGTGTGACGGGCGATGACGAGGGTGCGGTACATGGTTCGCCGGGATTGTACGGACCGCCCGGCCGCGCTGGTAGGGCAACGCCCTCACGCGGCGGGGCTTAGCAGTTAATGTGTCGGATTGGCCCGCGGCCGCGTAGGCTAGCGGCCCTCAGAGACCACGGACGGCTGCAACTCGGCCGCGTTCGCCGCTCGTGTTTGGGAGACGTAGCCACAGGTCTGCGACCAACGGGATGGCGGCAAACTCGTGAGGACATGGGTCGGGGCGGGAAGGAATCCGTCAGGAGGCTGCGGGGATCTTTGGTCAGTGTCGGATCGAGAACTGATCGAATTCACCGGTGGCGGGCGACTCCTGGCGGGTGACGCCGCGGACGAACGCGTTCATCTTCCTGAGGATTTCGTCCGTGACCCGGCTCAGTTCGTCCTGGCACCCCTCCAAGACCAGTTCCACCCGGCCGTCAGGGAGATTTCGGACGTACCCGCGCACGTCGTGCTGCATGGAGATGTTACGCGCGGTGTACCGGAAGCCGACCCCCTGAACCCGGCCGCAGAAGTAGATCGTGTGTCGCTGAGCGAGCCCGGCGTGGAGGACGGGAGGGGCTGGCTGGGCGTGGGTCGCGCTCTGGATCTGCATGCCGCGGCGCACTGTAACGAATGCGCCGTCGACGACCAACGGGAAACCCGGTCGGCTGGTCGGAAGAAAGCGAAATCTTTTATACCGTGGCCGGTGTCCGCCGTTGTGGGTGCTCGCCAGTCAGGCTTCTCGATTCAGTCGTCGCGGTGGGTGATCTGCCCGGCGGCGACGAGCTGCCGGACGTAGGCAAGGTACTGGCGGTCGATTCGCTCCAACGACTCGCCCAAGTAGTACTCCAAGAGTGGGCGGGCCGTCCGCGGGTCCCACGTGCCGGGCGGGGTCGGGCGGGCGAACTCCGGCAGCGGCACCCGGTCGGCCGCAAGGTCGGCGAGCATCCGTTGCAACGCCGGGCGGTACCGGCCGCCCTCGCCGTCGTCCAGGAACCGGGCGAACGCCCACGCCTGCGCGTAAAACGCCTCGACCCGTCCCAGCTGTTTACTCACGACCTGCCCGGCGTGCATGGTGCAGAGTTCGGCCAGCGGGGTCAGCATCTGCTGCTCGACCGACCGTTCGAGCCCGACGAACCGGTGCGGGTTCAGCCGGGTCCGCCACCGGGGCAAGCCGTTTTGCCAGTCGACGAACTCGTACACGGTGGCCAGCCCCTCCTCCAAGAAGGGCGGCGGCCGGCGTTTGAAGTGCCGGCCGACGTATTGGTGGAACCCCTCGTGGGCGGCCACCTGGTACGTCTCGCGGTCGCCGATGAAGTACGACACGTACCAGTCCCGGACGGCGTACCCGCCGCGGTTGATCCGGAGATACACCTTGGCGTCCCCGCCGGTCTGGGCCTCGGTGAACTGCGCCCACTGGTTCCGGTCGGCGAACACGAAGCACAGCAGCGGGTCGGCCGTCAGCGGCACGCCGGGGGCGAGCTTGCGGTACTCGCCGAGCGCGCCTTCCATCACCTGGGCTAGGTTCTCAACCAGCTCCGGCGAGTCGATGGTGGTGCGGATCAGGTAGTGCGGGGTAACGACCTTGTGGCTGGCGACCCCGCCGAACCTGTCGGCGGTGACGGTGACCGGACTCTTGGCCGCCGGGCCGACCGCCGGGTTGGAGGGCGGGGCGGCGGCGCAGCCGGACAGGACGAGGACGACGGACAAGACCGCCCAGGCAGCAATTGCTCGCTGCCTTCCGGCCCACCCGGCGCATCGGCCGTCGCCCGTCACTTCTTGCTCCCCGCCTCGGCGTCCACCGCTTTGATGATCCGTTCCTGCAACAGCTTCACCTGCCCGTTACTCTTGGCAGGGATGCCGTTGATCATGACGGAGAACGCGTACCACCCGCCGTCCTTGGAGTGCAGGTATCCGCTGACCGTGCTGACCCCCTCGACGAACCCGCTCTTGCCGAACACCCGCCGCCGCAGGTCCGACCGCTCGAACCGCTTCTCAAGCGTCCCGTCGACGCCGGCCACCGACAGCGACGCCAGGTAGGCGTCCTTGTTCCGGTTGTAGTGCTCGAAGCACAGCACCCGGGTCAAGGCCCGCGGGCTGATCGCGTTCCGCTTGCTCAGCCCGCACCCGTCGGCCAGCCGGAAGTCGGTGTCCGGGATGCCGGCCGCGTGCAGGTAGCTCGTCACTCCGGCGATCCCCGTCTCCCACGACCCCGGGACGGCCGGCTTAGCCGGGTCGTACCCGATCCGCTTGCACAGGCTCTCGGCGTACAGGTTCACGCTCTTCTTGTTCGCCCGCCCGATGACGGCCGCAATCGGCGTCTCGTGGATGCCGACCACCGTGACGACGGGCCCGCCCGCTGACGGCGGTTTCGCCCGCAGCGTCCGGTCCCGTCGCACCGTGCCGGCCACCTTCACACCGGTGGCCGCCAGCGTCTCCGACAGCACCGTGCCGGCGAACAGCGCCGGGTCGTGCACCGTCCGCGACACCGCCCCGCCGCCGGCCGGCGGGTCCCCGCGGACATCGAAAACGTTCGTCCCCGGTTCCCGGGTGATCGAGAACACCCGCTTGGTCCCCGGGGTCAGCGCCGTCTTGAACGTCGCGTACGCCGTGGCCGGGGCCGTCCCGACCGACCCGCCGTTCGCCCCGACGACGACGTCGAGCACGTTCACGTTGTAGTTCACGCCCGCGACCTGGGCCTCGTAGTACTCGTCGAGTTGGTCGGCCGGCCAGTCCGGGTGGACGAACAACTCGTCGAACACGCCGTCGTCCACCACCACGTCGCGCACCGTCGTCACGCCCCGGCCGACCAGCTCCTTCGCCCACGCCTCGAACACGGCGTTCGGCCGCCACTTCACGGACTTGAGGTACTCGGCATCCCCGAGCGTCGGGTCGCCGTCGCCCGTCAGCACGACGTCCGGGGCGGCCCCGCCGGCGGGGCCGCTGAGGGACAGCGTCGTCCGGAACTTGAAGTCCGGCCCGAGCCGCTCCAGGGCGGCGGCCGTCGTGACGAGCTTCAGGTTGCTCGCCGGCACGAGCGGCTGATGGGCGTTCCGCGCGTACACCTCCCGCATGCCCGAGGGGCCGTTGCCGAGGCTGATCACCTGCACCCCGAGCGTGGCCCGGTGCAGCAGCTTGTCCTGGGCGACGGCCTCGACCTCGGCGTCAATGCCGGCGCGGGCTTGGACCCCGACGAGGGCGGCGAACAGGCCAATGGTGTACAGCAGGCGATGCTTCGACCGTGAGGGCTTCATCCGTGAAGTTCGTGAGCGTGGCGGCGCCCGGAAGGCCGGGTGCCGAACCGGCACCGCAGACAACCGACGCCGAAGTACCGGGGTGACGGGAGGGAGGCCGCGCGACACGCGGCCGCCGGGGCGACGTCGCCCGGCCGTCGATAGGTTATCGGCTACCGGCCGGGCGTAAAAGCAGGTTGCGCTGCAAAGCGAGCGGGCCGCGGGGGAGATGACCCGCGGCCCGGCGGCGATTGTTCGCGATTGCTTCTGCAGGCTGGCGCGCCCGACCGGCCCGCTGGTCCGGCGACGCCTCAGGCCGCCCACGCCCGGTGCCCGCCACCGAACTGGCCCGTCGACGGCCGGCCGATCAGGTTCTGGATCCGCGCCTCCATCGGCGGGTGCGTGCTGGCCAGGTTCGCCAGCCGGCTCATCACGTTCCGCGGCTCGGCGATGAACAGGCTGTTGTAGGCCGGGTTCACCGCCATCGGGATCTCGTGGGCGTACGCATGGATCTTCTCCAACGCTGTCGCCAGCGCCAGCCGGTCGCCGCCGGCGATCGCCGCGCCTTCCAAGTCGGCGTTGTACTCTCGGCTGCGGCTGATGGCCGCCTGGATGAGCCCGGCCGCGATCGGTCCCAGGATGAGCATCGCCAGCCCGGCCAGCGGGTGACCGTTATCCTCGTCGTCCGCCGATGATCCGCCGCCGAACATCGCCAAGTACCCGAGCCCGGTGAACGCCGCCCCGATTGTGGCCGCGACCGTTTGGATGAGGATGTCCCGGTGCTTCACGTGGGCCAGTTCGTGCCCCATGACGGCCGCCACCTCACGGCGGTCCAGAAGTTGGAGCAGCCCCTCGGTGGCGCACACGGCGGCGTTCCGAGGGTTCCGGCCGGTGGCGAACGCGTTCGGCGCGGCCTGCGGGGACACGTACACCCGCGGCATCGGAAGCCCGGCCG
>JAQGHJ010000419.1 GCA_028288905.1 Phycisphaerales bacterium
CGGCCGGGCTGCGGCGGGCGGCGGCGGCGGAACTCGGGTGACCCGAGCGGTCCCGAACACGGTCCAGAACTAGGTCCCGCCGACCGTTCCTTGTAGGCAGACGTCGGGCCAGCTACCGGGCGGTCAACGAGCGGCGGGCCCCGGCCGATATGCGGTAGGTCGGACTCTTACCCGACGTCGCGGCCTGCGCCGCGCTACCCCCCGGTCCCGCCCCCCGAAAGCCCATCCCATGCGCGTCCTCGTCTGCCACAACTATTACCAGCGGCCCGGCGGGGAGGACGGGGTGTTCGCCGACGAGGTGGGGCTGCTGCGGGCGGGCGGGCACGCGGTCGAGACGTTCGCCGTCCACAACGACGCGGTGGCCGGGCTCGGCAAGCTGTCGCTGGCGGCCAAGACGCTGTGGAATCGGGCGGCGGCGGCGGAGGTGGCGGCGCTCGTCCGCCGGCACCGGGCGGAGGTCGTCCACTTCCACAACACGTTCCCGCTGATTTCCCCGGCCGGGTACTACGGGGCCCGGCGGGCGGGGGCGGCGGTCGTCCAGACGCTGCACAACTACCGGCTGCTGTGCCCGGGCAGCCTGTTCCTCCGTGACGGCCGGGTGTGCGAGGACTGCCTCGGCAAGACGGTTCCGTGGCCCGGGGCGGTTCACAAGTGCTACCGCGGGGACCGCGGCGCGTCCGTCGTCACGGCGGCCATGCTCGGGGCGCACCGGCTCGCCCGCACGTACCGCCGGGCGGTGGACGCGTACGTCGCCCTGACCGAGTTCGCCCGGGAGAAGTTCGTCGCCGGCGGGCTGCCGGCCGACAAGGTCGTCGTGAAGCCGAACTTCATCCTCGACGACCGAGGGCCCGGCACCGGCGGCGGCGGGTACGCGCTGTACGTCGGCCGGCTCGACGAGGGCAAGGGGATCGAGGTGCTGCTGCCGGCGTGGGCGAAGGTCGAGGGCGACTTCCAACTGCACATCTACGGCGACGGGCTTCAGGCGGACCTCGTCCGGGCCGCGGCCGCTAAGGATGCCCGCATCCGCTGGATGGGCCGGCGACCGATGGACGACGTCTACGCCGCCATGGGCGAGGCCGCGTTCATGGTGCTGTCGTCCGTCTGGTACGAGGGGCTGCCCAAGACGGTGGTGGAAGCCTATTCGCGCGGCACGCCGATCATCGCGTCGGCGTTGGGCGCGTTGGCCGAGTTGATCGAACCGGGGCGGACGGGGTTGCACTTCCGCCCGGGCGACGCCGACGAGTTGGCGGCCCGAATGGGGTGGGCACTGCGGAATCCGGCCGCTTTATCGGACATGCGCGGCGAGTGCCGACGGACGTACGAGAGGCGGTACACCTCCGGCGAGAACCTCAAGCAACTCACCGAGATTTACCGTCGCGCCATTGAGCGACGCCATGCCCCCGAATCGCGACGATAAGTCGGGTTGCTGCTGCGGTTTGAATCCACGGGACGCGGAGGATCGGCCGCAGGGGGTATCTTTGCCGAAGATGCCCAAGATTCGCGCACCCAGGGCGGGCGGCGAGCCGTTTTGCGGTGCATCCGCAGGACGTAATCACAGGCGCGGGCTTGCTTTGCACTACAAATTTGCAGCGCACGACGTCATTCGCTAGAATGGCAGTACATATGGGCATCCGAGCCAAAGTGCCGCAGGCGACAGCGCGTCGGGGTTCCTTGGCGTCGGCAAAGCCTGCCAGCGCGCCGCCCGGCCGTTCAGGACGCAGGACTCAATCGGCGGCCCGAACCGAGCAGCGCCCTATGCCCGCAACCCAATCAGTCCCCAAGCCCGCCCGTCCGGCGGTCGCCCGACCCTCAGCCGCCCGCCCGGCCACGGCCCGCGCGTCGGCAGCCCCGAAGTCGAACCCCGCGAAGTCGAGTGCCCCGGCCAACGGCCAGGGCAACGCCTATGCCGCCCCGGTTATCTCCGCGACGACCTCGTATGGCAAGGCGCTCCGCTTCCTCGCCTCGCTGAACGACTACGAGCGGCTCCGCATCGTCCGGTACAACCCACAGAACTTCGACCTCGAGCGGATGCGTAATCTGCTCAAGAAGCTCGGCAACCCGCACGAGCAGTTCCGCTCCGTGCACGTGGCCGGGACGAAGGGCAAGGGCAGCACCTGCGCCATGATCGCCGCGATGCTGCGGGCGAACAACTACAAGGTCGGGCTGTACACCAGCCCGCACCTGACGGACATCCGCGAGCGGATCCAGATCAACGGGGAGATGATCCCGCAGTCGGACTTCGCCCGGCTCGTGAAGCTGTGCGAGCCGATCGTGCTCAAGGCCAAGCCGACGCCGACGTACTTCGACGTGCTGACGGCCGTCGCGTTCAAGTGGTTCGCCGAGCAGAAGGTCGAGCTGGCGGTGGTCGAGACGGGGCTCGGCGGGCGGCTGGACAGCACGAACGTGATCAAGCCGGAGGTGACGGCGATCACGAGCCTGTCGAAGGACCATATGGCCCAGCTCGGGCCGACGCTCGCCCGGATCGCCGAGGAGAAGGCGGGCATCTTCAAGACCGGCGTGCCGGCCGTCACCGTGCAGCAGCCGCCGGACGCCGAGCTGGTGCTCAAGCGGGTCGCCGAGAGCCGCGGCGTGCAGCTGGCCGTCGCCGGCAAGGACATCGAGTTCTCGTACCGGTTCGAGTCGTCGCGGCTCCAGGGCCCGCACAACCGCATCTGCCTGACGACGCCGAACAGCAAGTTCGAGCACCTGTCGGTCCCGCTGCTCGGCGAGCACCAGGCGATCAACTGCGGCTTGGCGTTGTCAGTTATCGACCGGCTCAAGACCCGCGGGATCGCGATCAACGACGCCCGGGCGATGGAGGGGCTGATCAAGACCACCATCCCCGGGCGGATGGAGATGGTCAGCCAGACCCCGCGGGTGCTCGTCGACGGGGCGCACAACGCCGCCAGCGTGGACGCGATGATGCGGGCGATTGGGCAGCACATCCCGTACGACAGCATGGTCGTGATCTTCGGGTGTTGCTCGGACAAGGACGTCGGCGGGATGCTCGAGCGGATCACGAGCGGGGCGGACAAGGTGATCTTCACGAAGGTGGACAGCATCCGGTCGGCCGACCCGACCGAGCTGGCCGCCCGGTACGTCGAGTCGTACGGGAAGATGGCCCAGGTCGCCGCCACGCTCGAGGACGCGTTGGCGATCGCGAACCGGGCGGTGACGAAGGAAGACCTGATCTGCGTGACCGGCAGCTTCTACCTCGTCGGCGAGGCCAAGCGGCTGTTCGCGGCCAAGCCGGGCATCGTGTCGGCCAAGCCGGCCCCGGCTTCGCCCGCGCCGAAGCCGGGTTCCGCCAAGGCGACCCCGCCGGCCAAGGCCGTGGTGACGACCAAGGCGTCGGTCTCGTCCAAGCCGACGGCCGCCGCCCGGACCGGGTTCCGGACGTGGTGATCACTGGCGGCCGGTAGTGGCGGTGCCCCGAAGGCGAACGGTATTAGCGCGGGTGACCCTTACGGGGTCGCCCGCGTTTCGTTTGCGGGATGTGGTTCTGAGGTAGCCCCACCCGGAAGGGTGGGGTCTGACGACGAACACGCTCCGCGTTCGGACCCCACCCTTCCGGGTGGGGCTACTGTGGGATCGCGCCCGATGCCGGGCGACGCTACGAAAATGGTGGATTTCGCCAAAGAGCAAGACTTTTTCCGCACTTCGGGCCGCCCCGCTTTGCTGGCCGAGGTAAAATGTACTCTCCAGGGAAGGGGCGGTAGGACGCGGTCGGCCGCACGTACGTTCGCCTGCCGGCCGAACATGGTTCGGACATCGCTTAACCCGGCGTGCGGCCGGTTGCCGATGGAGTGAAATCCCGG
>JAQGHJ010000453.1 GCA_028288905.1 Phycisphaerales bacterium
AATGTCCGTCCCGTCGTTACCGCAGCACCGTCACTTACACATCGCTGCCGATGTTTGACGAAGTTGCTCGTGGCCGTCCCCGCAGACCTCGGTCCGCGACGCCAACCACCGCACCATGCTCGGACGGTCGACCGTGCCAAACTAATTCCATCGAAAGTGCAGACCCGCGTGGCCCGAATCCCGACCCGCCGGGATCCGCACGCTGTCCATCGCCCCGGGGATGATCGGGACATTGCTCGGTCAATCCGGTTACGGCATCGCGACGCGGGATCGACGTCGGTTCACGCCGGATCACCGCTGCCGTCCGTCCCGTTACTTCGGCCCGCCGATGAGCGGGGCGCTGTGACCGCCTGCCGTCGCCGACCTCACTGCGTTTCGGCCGAGCCGTTTCGCAGCGTACAGGGCTTGGTCCGCTTTCCGCAGAAGATCCTGGGGCGACCGCACCGCTGCCGTCAGTTCCGCCAGTCCCACGCTGATCGTGCAGCGGAGTTCGTCCCCCGCCGAGAACCGGTGCGCGGCGACCGAGGCGCGACACCGCTCGGCACAGGCGGCCGCGGCGGACAGGTCGCAGTTCGGCAGCAGGAGCAGGAACTCGTCGCCCCCGAGCCGGAACACCCAATCCGCCGTGCGACAGGCCCCGCGGAGCCGGGCCGATACCTGCCGCAGCACCTCGTCGCCGGCCCCGTGCCCGAACGTGTCGTTGACCTCCTTGAACCGGTCCACGTCGACGGCCGCGCACGCCAGCGGCTGGTCGTAGCGGAGGGCGATGGCCCACTGCTCGTCCAGTCGCCGCATCGCCTCCCGGCGGTTCGGCAGCAGCGTCAGGTCGTCCTGGGTGGCCAGCTCAGTCAGCCGCACGTTGCTCCGCGCCAGCCCGGCGTTGGCCACGGCCAACTCCTCGTTCAGCCGGGCCGCCTGGCGGTGCCGGTCCGCGAGGTCGGCCTGCAGCCGGACGAACCGGGTCCACGCCCGGAGGCGGGCGAGCAGCTCCGCCTCCTGCAGCGGCTTGGTCAGGAAGTCGTCGGCCCCCGCCGCGAACGCCTCCAGCAGCTTCGCCCGCTCGGCGTGCGCCGTCAGCATGACGAAGTGCAGCGGGTGCCGGAACGCCCGCCCGCGGACCCACCGGCACAGGTCCAGCCCGTTCATCACCGGCATCACCCAGTCGGCGATGACGATGTGGACGGCCTCCCGCCCCAGCACCTCGATCGCCCCGGTCGCCGTCGACGCCGTGACCACCCGGTGCCCGCACGCCGCCAGGTGATCCTCGAGCAGCGCGAGTGAGACCGGGTCGTCGTCGACCAGGAGCACGGTCAGGCAGGGTTCGCAGTTCGACGTATTCATAGAACACCGGTCGTGCGGTCGGCCCGCGCGGGTTCGCCCGTCGGACCTCAGGCGGCCGCGGCGGCCGGCTGCACTTCCCGGAACTGCTCGTAGATCGTCACGAACTGCTGCTCGGCCGCGAGGAACGCCTCGACGACCGACGGGTCGAACTGCGCGCCGCGCTCCTTCACGATGATGCCCTTGGCCACCTCGTGCGCGAACGCGCTCTTGTACACCCGCTTGCTGGTCAGCGCGTCGTAAACGTCCGCCAGGGCGACGATCCGGCCGCTCAGCGGGATCGCGTCCCCCTTGAGCCCGGCCGGGTACCCCTTGCCGTCGTACCGCTCGTGGTGGGTCGCGGCGATGTCCCGGGCCATCCGCAGGAACTTGGCGCTCGGGAACCGCCGGAGCGCGGCCTCCAGCGTCGTCGCACCGATCGTCGTGTGCGACTTCATGATCTCGAACTCCCGGTCGTCGAGCCGGCCCGGTTTCAGCAGCACGCCGTCGGGGATGCCCACCTTGCCGATTTCGTGCAGCGGGCTGGTGCTGTACACCAGCCGGACGTACTCGGCGTCGATCTCGCCGACGAACTTGCCCATCGCCGGGAGCTGCTGGGCCAGGACGCGGGAGTAGCTCATCACCCGCTCGAGGTGCGCGCCGGTCTCCGAGTCGCGGCTCTCGGCCAGCTTCGCCATCGCGAAGATCGCGACGTCCCGCGTCTCGAGCGACAGCAGCCGCTCGGCCGCCTGCATCCGGGCCACCAGTTCCAGCGGCTCGAACGGCTTGGTCATGAAGTCGTCCGCCCCGGCGGACAGCCCCTGCACCCGTTCGGCCACCGTCCCGTGGCTCGTCAGCAGGATGACGTAGACGTACCCGCCCTCGCACCGGGCCGCGCCGCCGCGGACGGCCCGGCACAGGCCGATCCCGTCCAGCTCCGGCATCTCCCAGTCGGTGATCAGCACCTGGACGGGGTGCCGGCCGAGCAGGTCCAGGGCCTCGCGGCCGTCGGCGGCGCAGGCCACCTCGTGGCCGGCGTCGGACAAAGCGTCCCGCAACAGCTCCACCGCAATCGGGTCGTCGTCGGCGATCAGAACGCGCATGGGTACAACACCTTTTCGTCGATCTACGGGGCACACTTCCAAGGACGGCCGTCGGCGTCACGCGGCGGACGGGCGGGCCGCCGGGCGGCTCCCGCCTGACAGCCGCACCTGTTCCACCGCCGCCGGGACGTAATCCAGGCACTGGCGTGCCTCGGCGGCCAGCCGCTCCAGCGACGCCACGGCCGCGTCGAACTCGGCCGCCGCCCCGAACCGTTCCAGTTCGGCCGCGGCCTCCCGCAGCGGCTCCGCCGACATGTTCGCGGCCGTCCCCTTCACCGTGTGCGCCACCCGCGTCAGCACCTCCCGGTCCTGCCGGTCCAGGCTCTGGCGGAGCGCGTCGACCTGCGCGGCCAGCTGCTGTTCGAACTTGCCCAACAGCCGCTCGGCCAGCGACGACTTCCCCTGGCACCGGTTCAGCAACGACCCGGCGTCGATTGGGGGACGCACCTTCTTATCGTCCGCCTCGGCACGGGCCTCGACTCGAGGACCGGCTTGGACGGCGTCAACCGCAGTTGCAGCCGTGGACGGCGTTTCCGTAGCTCCGGCGGCCGGCGCCGCACGGGCTACGGAGCGGATCGTCTCGACGAGCGCCTCGGGGTCGACCGGCTTGGTCACGAACGCGTCCATCCCGGCGGCGAGGCACCGCTGGCGGTCGCCCTCGAAGGCGTTCGCCGTCAGGGCGACGATCGGTAACCGGGGCCCGCCGGCCGCCACCTCCATCTGCCGGATCTGCAGCGTCGCCCCGAACCCGTCCATCTCGGGCATCTGGCAGTCCATCAGGACGACGTCGTACGGTCGCCGGCCGGCGGACTCCACGACCGCGCGGACGGCGAGGAGGCCATTGGGCACGACGTCGACGCTGCACCCCGCGTCGGCCAGCAGTTCCCGGGCCACCTCTTGGTTCACCTCGTTGTCCTCCGCGAGGAGGACCCGTAATCCGGATAGGGACCGGACCTGTGACGTCGCGGCGTCGCCCGAGGGCGAAGCTCCAACGCCCGACGAGGACGAAAACCCTCCGGTCGCCGGGCGTCCCCCGGTCGAACCTGGCCCACCCGCCGTCGCGCCAACCGCCACCGCCTCGACGATCGCGTCGAACAGTTGCGACTGGCGGACCGGCTTAGCCAGGCAGGCGGCGAACCCCGCCTGCCGCATCTCGGCCGGGTCGTACGGGTTGTCCATCGAGGTCAGCATCAGCAGGGTGGTCCGCCCGGCCAGCTGCGGGTCCGAGCGGACGGCGTGCGCCACGGCGTCGCCGCCCATCCCGGGCATGACCAGGTCCACGACGGCGACGCGGTACGGCCGGCCCCCGGCGGCGGCGGCGGCTAACAACCGCAGGGCCTCGGCCCCGCCGGCGGCCACGTCGACCTCGAACCCCCACTCGGACAACTGCTCCCGCAGGATCTCCCGGTACGCCGCGTGGTCGTCGACCGCCAGCACCCGCAGGCCGCGGAGCGTCGGGGCGGTCGGCGCGGGCGGGCGGGCCGGCTCGCCCTCGGCGGGGGGCCGGAGCCGGGCCGTGAACCAGAACGTCGACCCCCGGCCGACCTCGCTCTCGACCCCGACCCGGCCGCCCATCAGTTCCGCCAACTGTTTGGCGATCGCCAGGCCCAGCCCGGTCCCGCCGTACTTGCGGGTGGTCGACGAGTCGACCTGCGAAAAGCTCTTGAACAGCCGCTGGACCCGGTCGGCCGGGATGCCCACGCCCGTGTCGCGGACGGAGAACTTCAGCGCCAGCCCCCCACCGGTGCCGACCCGCTCGCCGGGGGCCGACCCGACGTCGTCGGCCGGCTGGACGCGGATCACGACCTCGCCCCGGTCCGTGAACTTGATCGCGTTGTTGGCCAGGTTGATCAGGATCTGGCGGATCCGGTCCGGGTCGCCGTGCAGCCGGCGGGCGACACCGGGATGCAGGTCGCACGCGAACTCCAGCCCCTTGGCGGACGCCTTGGGAGCCAGCATTTCGACCACGTCCTCGACGACCTGCCGCAGGTCGAAATCGACGCAGCTCAGCTCGAGTTTGCCCGCCTCGATCTTCGAGAAGTCGAGCACGTCGTTGATCAGGGCCAGCAGCGCGTCGGCAGACGACTTGATCACCTGGGCGTGGCGCCGCTGCTGCTCGCCGAGCCCGCCCCGGCGGACGAGCAGCTCGGCCATCCCGATCACCCCGTTCAGCGGGGTGCGGATTTCGTGGCTCATGTTGGCCAGGAACTCGCTCTTGGCCCGGCTGGCCGCCTCGGCCTCGTCCCGGGCCCGGACCAGCGCCTCGGCCGCCCGCCGCCGCTCGGTCACGTCGGTGTGGCACCCGGCCATCCGGACGGCACGACCGGCCGGGTCTCGGACCGTCACCCCGCGGGACAGGATCCACCGGTGCGACCCGTCCTTGTGCCGCATCCGGAACTCGGCCGCGAAGTCCGGCGTGCCGCCGGCCTGGGCGTCGGCCACCGCCCGCGACACCCGGTCCAGGTCGTCCGGGTGGACGAGTTGTTCGAGCGTGGACAGGTGGCCGGGCAACTCCCCCTCGCCGTACCCGAGCTGCCCGAACCACCGCGGGGAGAAGTACGCCCGGCCGGTCGTCACGTCCAGGTCCCACAGCCCGTCGTTCGCCCCGCGGACGGCCAGCTCGAACCGCTCCCGGCTCTCGCGCACCTCGGCCTCCATCCGCTTGCGTTCCGTGACGTCGGTCTCGACGGCCATGAACTGCCGCAGCGTCCCGTCCGCGTCGTGGATCGGCTGGACCTCGACCGCCAGCCAGTACTTGCGGCCGTCCTTCCCGTAGTTCATGACCTCGGCGGTGAACCCCTCGCCCCGGGCGAGGTGCGCCCGCATGTGCGCCACGGTCTCGGCGGACGTCTCGGGGCCCTGGAGGAACGACCCGGGCTTCCGCCCGGCCACCTCCGCCAGCGTGTACCCGCTGACCCGGCGGAACCCCTCGTTCACCCACTCGATGTGGCCGCGGGCGTCGGTGATGATGACGGCGTTGTCGGTGCGGCTGGCCACGAGCGACAGCTTCTCGGCGTGCCGGGCCTGCTCCTCCGCCCGCTTCCGCTCGGTGATGTCCCGCAGGTAGGCGACGAAGATCGGCGGGCCGCTCAGCCGCACGCACGAGATCGCCAGCTCGACCGGGAGCCCGGACCCGTCGGCGCGGACGGCCGGTACCTCGACCCGCCTCCCGACCACCGTTCCCGTACCGGTCCCGAGATAACGGGACATCTCCGCGGCGTGGGCCGCACGGTCGGCGGGCGGGATGATTAGGTCGGCCAGCGGCCGGCCGACGGCCGCCGCCCGCGCGTACCCGAACGTCCGCTCCGCCGCCGGGTTGAACTCGGTGACCCGGCCGGAATGGTCCATCGTGATGACGCAGTCGAGCGCGGTGTCGCGGGTGGCCTTAAGCTCCGCGTTGTGCCGGTCCGCGTCGGCCGTCCGCTCGGCGATGTCCCGCATTTCGCGACGGCTCCGGACGCAGGCCGCGACGAGGATCACGTCCTCGAACACCACCCACCCGGCGTGTTCCAGCCACCGCCACTGGCTCGCGGCCAGCACCCCGTACACGGATTGCGGAAACAGCGCGCCCCGCAGGTAGTGGTCGGCCGCCGTCACGACCGTCGCCGGGATCAGCACCCGCCAGTCGCGGTAGAACGAGAGGAACGCGAGCGACCCGAACACGTGAAAGTGCGTCTCCAGCCGCCCCCCGGTCAGGTGGATCAGGAGGCCGGAGGTCAGCACCTGCCCGGCCGAAATGGCGTACCGCGTCGAGGGCCGGCCAGGCCACAGCAGGGCGAGCGTGGCCGGGAACAGGTTCGTGAGCCCCCCCAGCACGACCGCCACCCAGACGTGGGGGTGGACGCTCCTGGCGTCCCCGACCCAAGTCCACGGGGAGACGAAGCAGGCCGCGGCGATGCCGGCCAGCCACTGGAACATCATCAACTTGGCGAACAGCCGATCGGTTTCCCGATAGACCCGCTGCCTGTGCTCGTGGAACAAGGCACCGGCGCCGGCCGGTGGCGCGACCGCCGGTGCCGTGGGTCGTGGGTCGATGGGGGCCGTGGCTTGGTTCGTCACCGGTCACACCTCTTTACTGGTCCGCGCCGAGGCGCGCCGCCGGGCGGGACAGTGGACAGCCGTACACGGGCGTATCGATCACGACCGGCGGCGACACGGCCGCTCCCGGGTCCGCCAGGACCGCGGCGACGATCGCGTCGCTGCCCGGGTTATCGCCCTCGTGCCCGCGGGACGTGGTGATCCCGCCGTGGAACACCAGCCGCCCGCGCGGGTCGTACAGCACGACTTGGCCGGAGGTCTCGGCCCCCAACCGCTGCGCCTCCCGCCCGCCCGCGTCGGCGGCGACGGTTGCGCCCGGGAGTGCGGCGACGGCGTTCCACAGGTCCGTCCGCTCCCACCCGTCCCCCGCCCCGTCCGGCCGCACGACCAACACGCGGAGGCCGAGCGAGCCCCCGCAGCGGGCCACCACTCGCTCGAGTTCCCGGACCGTCGCCCGGCTGCACGGGCAACGCGGGTGGAGCGCGGCGACGAGCGTGAACCGACCGTCCGGCCCGAGCCCTGCCCCACGGTCCGTCGGCCGGGTCTGCGGCACGGCGCCGGCCGCCCCGGGCGTCCCCTCGTACCGCCGGTACACGACCAGCCCGCCGGCGAGGCACGTGACCCAAACGGTCAGCAGAACGGTTCGGAGGCTCGAAGCATTCACTCGTAGCACGTGTGTCCCGTCGAATGTTTTCCTTGCACGTCCCGCAAGTTCAGGCATTCCGCGCCGAACGGGAATGGCCGGCCGTACCGGACGTGCCCTGCGTCGGCGGAATGCGCTCGCGCGCAGACACTCGGAGAGGGGGAGGCACAGCCACTCTTCGGCACGGGCACGACCCGGCTTCACATTCCCGTTTGTGGCACGGCCAGCTTCGGGCATTTGTGCGCCGTACGCGCGGGGGCGGTATCCTTGGCCTGCAGGGCGGCCGACACCCCGGCGTCGAGTTGTGACCCCGGTCGTCACGGGCGACGGCGAAGTGCAGGAGCGAATGCGTCCGCAGCGGCACCGCCGCGGACGGGGCGTTGGCGGGGGGGCGTTGGCGGGGTGGGGCGTCGCGTACTCGGCCGTCGGCCCCGCAGCAGGACATGCTCGGCAAGGCGGCCGCACACGGCTCGTCCGCCACCCTGTCCGGGAACGGGGCCGGGACGGGTTCGCCGATGGCGTGGCTCCGCACCAAGGAGGCGGCCGCACGGGTGGAGAAGGAAGGGCCCTCGCCGCCACCTCGCAGTTCCACGTTCCCCGTTGCGGGCCACCTGTCCGACCCCATAAAGTAGGGGGCCTCGAGCTCGCCGCACGTCCGACGGAGCCAGAACTGCGTATGGAACCGCTTCCGCCTATTTATGCCGCCGCGAGCCGGCGCGGAGACGACGTCTCCCGCATCGAGGCGTTTAGATATTTCCTTCGTTCACCATCGACGGCACCCCTCCGTAGGTTGATGACGCCGGCTGTTCCTGCTGGGAATCGGTGTCAGCAGCAAGCGGCTCGTGGCCAGTAAGGACGTGCGCGTGACGGAAGTCGTTCCCGAGTTCACCGGGCAGGACCGTTCGACGATCTCGGGCCGCGCGGCCCTGCAGGCCCGGCTGGCGGCGATCATCAACTCGTCCGACGACGGGATCGTCAGCAAGGACCTGAACGGCGTCGTGCAGAGCTGGAACGACGCGGCCGAGCGGATCTTCGGTTACAGGGCCGACGAGATCGTCGGCCGGTCGATCACG
This sequence comes from Phycisphaerales bacterium, assembly GCA_028288905.1. Classification (GTDB taxonomy): domain Bacteria; phylum Planctomycetota; class Phycisphaerae; order Tepidisphaerales; family Tepidisphaeraceae; genus Humisphaera. The sequence goes on from JAQGHJ010000453.1 coordinate 8,175, forward strand.
ATCCTCATCCCGCCCGACCGTCAGCACGAGGAGGCCATGATCCTCGCGCGGGTGCGCCGCGGCGAGCGGATCGACCACTTCCAGACGGTGCGGCAGCGGAAGGACGGGCGGCTGCTCCCCGTGTCGGTGACGATCTCCCCCGTGCACGACGGCGACGGCCGGGTGGTCGCGGCGTCGAAGATCATCCGCGATTTGTCGGCGACGTCCGAACTGGAGGGCCGGTTCCAAGCGATCATCGAGTCGTCGGACGACGCGATCGTCAGCAAGGACCTGAACGGTGTCGTCCGGAGCTGGAACCCCGGGGCCGAGCGGATCTTCGGGTACACGGCGGCGGAGATGATCGGCCGGCCGATCGAGGTGATCTTCCCGCCGGACCGGAAGGACGAGGAGCCGCGGATCCTGGAGCGGCTGCGGCGCGGGGAGCGGGTGGACCACTTCGAGACGGTCCGCGTCCGCAAGGACGGGACGCCGATCGACGTGTCCGTCACGATCTCGCCGGTGCGCGGCCCGGCCGGCGAGGTCGTCGGGGCGTCGAAGATCGCCCGCGACGTCACGGCGTACAAGCAGCTCCTGCGGCAACGGGAGGAGCTGCTCGAGAGCGAGCAGCACGCCCGCCGCGAGGCCGAGCGCGTCGGCCGGGTGAAGGACGAGTTCCTCGCGACGCTGTCGCACGAGCTGCGGACGCCGCTGAACGCGATCCTCGGCTGGGCGCAGATCCTCCGCCGCGCGGCGGCGGAGGTCGGCGGCGAGCTGGCCGAGGGGCTGGAGGTGATCGAGCGGAACACGCGGTTGCAGACGCAGCTGATCGACGACCTGTTGGACATGAGCCGCATCACCGCGGGCAAGCTCCGTCTCGACGTGCAGCAGGTGGACCTCGGCGACGTGGTGAAGGCGGCGGTGGCGTCGGTGCGGCACTCGGCCGACGCGAAGGGGATCCGGCTCCAGGCCGTGCTCGACCCGCTGGCCGGGCCGGTCCGGGGCGACCCGAGCC
>JAQGHJ010000464.1 GCA_028288905.1 Phycisphaerales bacterium
CCCGCCGGCCGCTTCGTCGGCGGCAGCGGCCGCCAGCTCCGCCCGCAGCGCGTCGGCCAGCACGACGTCCTTCCCGCGGATGACGCCCATCTCTTTCGGGAAGTCGGCCGCCAGGGTGGCCGCCCGCTCGTCCGCCCGCTTGCGGCTTTCCGGGTCCCCGGCCAGCCGGTGCGCCAGCGCCGTCCGGAACAGCACGCCCGGCCGTTCGGCGATTAGGTGGGCCTTGGGGTACGTGGTCAACAGCTGGTCGCCGGCCTCGGCCGCGGCGGCGTACTCGCCCCGCTCCAGCGCCGCGTCGATCAGCCGGATCCCGGCCCGCTTGCCGCTCTCGGTCACGAAGAACTTGGCGAACGCCTCGTGCAGCGGTCCGACGTCGTCCCCCGTCGCCTTGGCGACCAGGGCGGCCGCCCGCGGCTCGTACCTCGCCCGGTACACGTCCAGCCCCTCCGGCGGCCACTTCGCCAGCTGCCGCAGCACGCCCCACGTGACGCTCGTGTACCGGTCGATCACGCCGGCCGCGTTTTTGCCGTCCGGGATGACCCGGTCGCGGAACTTCTCCAGCACCTCTTGGTACAGGTCGGCCGACTTGTCCCACTCCTTCAGCCGCTCCATCTTCTGGGCGAGGGCGAACTTCTCCTGGGCGGCGGCCGAGTCGCGGACGAACACGAACTCGCTGTTCTCCCGGCCGCCGGCGGCGTCGGGCAGCTGCTGGTCGACACCGTTGATCCGGAGCCGCACCTGCTGGGCGGCCGACGGGGCCGGCGCGCCGACCCCGGCCGCGATGAGCACGGCGGCGGCGGCCGCCCGGGCGGGCGCGAGGAGGCGGGCGTGGGAGACGGCTCGGGCAGGGGACGCGACGCGGGCGGCGGCGGGACGGGTCATGGAACGGCACTCCCCGGCAACGCGGTTCAGGAGGAAAAATCGAACGAGAGCGGGACGCGGGGCAAGCGGCCGGGCGCAGCGAGACTCCGAACCCCGGGCGGCTCACCCCTCGAAGTAGCGGCCCCACAGCGGCCGGAGCCGGTCGACCTCGGCCGGCGGGACCCGGGCCTTGTCCGACCAGATCGCTAGCCTCAGCGCCGACCGGGTCGGCGAGGCGAGCAGCCGGTCCCGCAACTCGGGATCGGCGGCGGTTCGCCGGACGGCCGACCGGATCAGCCGGATGGCATTGTCCGACGCCGCCTGGAGGTTGGCAATGATCTCCCGCAACAGGGCGGCCGGGTCGGCGGGCTCGGCAGCCGTCGCGGCCGGTTGCCCGGGCCCCTTCGCGCCGGGCGTCGTCTTCCAGCAATCGTAGTCCGTCACCAGCGCGACGAGCGCGTACGCGATTTCCGCCTCCCGGGCGAGCTTGGCCTCGGGCATCGCGGTCATGCCGATCAGGTCGCCGCCCCACAGCCGGTGCATGTGGCTCTCGGCCCGGGAGCTGAACGCCGGGCCCTCCATGCAGACGTAGCAGCCGCGGCTGTGGACGGCGAACGGGGCGGGGGCGGGGGCCGAGGGTTGGACGTCGGGGGCCGGGGGCGGGTCGGCGACCGCCGCGTCGGCCACGAGATCCTGGCCCTGCTCGATCAGCAGTTGCCGCAGGACGGGGCAGAACGGGTCGGCGAACTCGGTGTGGACGGCCGTCCCTTCGTAGAACGTGCCGGCCCGCTTGTTCGTCTTGTCGATCACCTGGTCGGCGACGACGAGGTCGCGGGGCCGGAACTCGTCCCGCAGGCTGCCGACGGCCCCGGACGCGATCACGTGGGTGACGCCGAGCGCCTTGAGGGCGAACACGTTCGCCCGGTACGGCACCGCCGTCGGGTTGAGCACGTGCCCGGGCCCGTGGCGGGACAGGAGGAACACCGTCTGCCCCTCGAACGGAACCTCGAGGATCGCGTCGCTCGGCCGGCCGAATGGCGTGTCGACCTCGTGCCGCACCCCCTCGACCTGACCGGCCAGCGCCTGCGCCAGTCCGGACCCGCCGATCAAGCCGATCTTCAGTTCCGCCATGAGGAGCGAAGGTAACGAACCGTGCGGGTGGACGCTACGCGAGCAGAGGGAAAGGGGTAGGTCGAGCGTTGATGGTGGACGGTCAGGATGGGATGTGCGGAAGGGCGGGACGGGGAGCGATGGGTCCGAAAGCTGGCAATGAACGGACACGGAATTTTTTGGAGAGGTGAAACTTTTAGCGTCAGCCCGCAGGGCTGGGCGTCGGGAGGATTGCGGGTGAGAGAGCGGAACCCGACCGTCGACACTACCCCGATGCCCAGCCGTGCGGGCTGACGCTAAAAGGTCAGACGGACACGGGTCGATCGGACGCCCGGAACGCATCTCGACCATCGGCAATCCACGGTCGACAATCAACGTTCCTCCCTCGAATTGGACCCGCCCGCCGGGCGTCCGCTAAGATTCGGGACTCGCCGCCGCAGTCCGACAGCGGGGCTGACGGCGGAGGAACGGTTGATCGAATGAGCTTCGCCTACCCCGTGATGCTCGACGTGACGGGCCGGATCGCCGTGATCGTGGGCGGCGGGGCGGTGGCGGTCCGCAAGGCGAAGGCGTTGCTGGCGGCGGGCGCGGGCCCGGTGCGGGTCGTGTCGCCCGACGTCCGCCCGGACCTGCCGGCGGAGGTTGAGCGGGTGTCGGAGCGCTATGCGGCCCGGCACCTGGACGGGGCGTTCCTGGCGTTCGCCGCGACGAACGACCGGGCAGTGAACGACGCGGTCGTGCGGGATGCGGCCGCCCGCGGCATCTTGGCAAACCGGGCGGACGCCGACCCCGACCTGCCCGGCGACTTCGCCACCCCGGCCCTGCTCCGCCGCGGGCCGGTGACGGTGGCGGTGTCCTCCGGCAGCGCCGCCCTAACGGCGGCCGTCCGGGACGGGTTGGCCGGCCGGTGGGACGACCGCTGGACCGCGGCCGCCGAGGCGATGCGCGACCTGCGGCCGCTCGTCGTCAACCACCCCGGCCTGCCGCCGGCGCGACGGACGGAGGTGCTGCGGGCGCTGGCGAGCGAGGATGCGTTAGCCCGGCTCGATACCGGTGGTGTTGAGGGGCTGCGGC
>JAQGHJ010000467.1 GCA_028288905.1 Phycisphaerales bacterium
TACGGGCTCGCGAACGGCATCGCCGGGTAGGTCGTGTCGGGGCCGGTCGCGCCGTGGCACGTGCGGCCGCACGTCCGGCCCGAGTTGCCCGGCCACTGCCGCGGGCGCGAGTGGGACTTGACGGGGAACGTGAGCGGCGTCTGCCCGAATGCGGCGGACCCGTGTAAGTGGGGGCCGATGGGCCGCTCGCTCACCCGGGCGTGCCGGCGGCCGGGTGGCGGCTGTTGTGCGTCCGGACATTCGGGCTGTGGGCGGCGACGGCCCGCACGGGCCGGGCTACCGGGTTCGTCGACGGCCGCGGCGTCCGGTCCCGGGCCGCGTCCTGGGGCGGCATGCGGTGGGTCGACAACCGGCCCCGAGTCGAGGCGGATCGCGAGGTTCCGGCCGCCGTAACGCCGTGCCTTTCCGGCAGTCGGATGATTCGGCCCTTTCGTCAGGCGACAGGCTATTTGCGAATCGGCCTTCGGGCGTTGGACGGGTCACTCGTCGCGGTCAACCGCTCCCGCGTCCGCCCCGCCGCTCGCCGAAGCACGTTTTCGACCGCATCGAGTCGCCGTCTACGTCGGCCCTCGGCGCTCCCGTCATTCCCCCGGCCGCGGTCGACGCACGCCCCGGTCGTCGACGGCCGCCCCTAGGCCGTCACGCCGGTGCCCGCAGTCCACTTCCAGTCGCGGATCTCCGGCATGTCCTCGCCGTACGCGTTGATGTACTCGTGGTGCTCCAGCAGCTTGTCCCGCAGCGCCTGCTTCATGTACGCGGCCCGCGCCCCCAACTGCGGCAGGCGGTCGACGACATCCTGTGCCAGGTTGAACCGGTCCAGTTCGTTCAGCACGGCCATGTCGAACGGCGTCGTGATCGTCCCCTCCTCCTTGTAGCCTCGGACGTGCAGGTTGCGGTGGTTCGTCCGGCGGTACGTCAGGCGGTGGATCAGCCACGGGTAGCCGTGGTAGGCGAAGATCACCGGCTTGTCCTTCGTGAACAGCACGTCGAAGTCGGCGTCGGGCAGCCCGTGCGGGTGCTCCCGGGCCGGCTGCAGCCGCATCAGGTCGACAACGTTGACCACGCGGATCCTCAGCTCCGGCAGCTGCGCCCGCAGGATGCTGACGGAGGCCAGCACCTCCAGCGTCGGCACGTCGCCGGCGCAGGCCATCACCACGTCCGGCTCGTGCCCCCGGTCGTTGCTCGCCCACTCCCAGATGCCGATGCCGGCGCTGCAGTGCATCGCGGCCGCCTCCATCCCCAGCCACTGCGGCGCGGGGTGCTTGCCGGCCACGACGATGTTCACGTAGTGCCGGCTGCGGAGGCAGTGGTCCATCACCGACAGCAGGCAGTTGGCGTCCGGCGGCAGGTAGACGCGGACGACCTCGGCCTTTTTGTTCACCGCGTGGTCGATGAACCCGGGGTCCTGGTGGGTGAACCCGTTGTTGTCCTGCCGCCAGACGTGGCTGGCGAGCAGGTAGTTGAGCGACGCGATCTTGTGCCGCCACGGGAGCTTGAGCGTGACCTTCAGCCACTTCGCGTGCTGGTTGAACATCGAGTCCACGATGTGGACGAACGCCTCGTAGGTGTTGAACAGGCCGTGGCGGCCGGTGAGCAGGTACCCCTCGAGCCAGCCCTGGCACTGGTGCTCGCTCAGCATCTCGACGACGCGGCCGTCGGCGGCGAGGAACTCGTCGCCCTCCTCGGTCCGGGCGCTCCACTGGCGACCGGTGGCTTCGAACACGCGACCGAGCCGGTTCGAGACCGTCTCGTCGGGGCCGAACAGGCGGAAGTTGCGGCGGTCGTCGTTCAGCTTGATCACGTCGCGGAGGAACCCGCCGAGCACGCCGGTGTCGGCCGCCTCGACCGCGCCGGGCGCGGGCACGGCGACGGCGTAGTCCTTGAAGTTCGGCAGCCGCAGATTGCGGAGCAGCCGGCCGCCGTTCGCGTGGGGGTTCGCCCCCATCCGCCGGTCGCCGGCGGGCGCCAGTCCGGCGAGGTCGGTCCGGAACGTCCCGCCCTCGTCGAACAGTTCCTCGGGCCGGTAGCTCCTCAGCCACGACTCGAGCTGGCGGAGGTGCTCCGGGTTGTTCCGCGGGTCGGACAGCGGGACCTGGTGCGCGCGGAAGGTGCCTTCGACCGGCAGGCCGTCGACGACCTTCGGGCCCGTCCAGCCCTTGGGCGACCGCAGGACGATCATCGGCCAGCGCGGCCGGGCCGTGACGCCGCGGTCTCTGGCGTCGCCCTGGATCTGCCGGATCCGCCCGACGACGGCGTCGAGCGTCCCGGCCATGAGCCGGTGCATCGCCTCGGGGTCGTCCCCCTCGACGAAGAACGGCTCCCAGCCGTAGCCCCGCATGAGCTGTTCGAGCTCCTCGCGCGGGATGCGGGCCAGCACGGTCGGGTTGGCGATCTTGTAGCCGTTGAGGTGGAGGATCGGCAGCACCGCGCCGTCGGTGGCGGCGTTGGCGAACTTGTTGGAGTGCCATGCCGTGGCCAGCGGCCCGGTCTCGGCCTCGCCGTCGCCGATGACGCAGGCGACGACGAGCCGCGGGTTGTCGAACGCCGCGCCGAACGCGTGGCTGAGCGAGTAGCCGAGCTCGCCGCCCTCGTGGATCGACCCGGGCGTTTCCGGGGACACGTGGCTCGGGATGCCGCCGGGAAAGGAGAACTGCTTGAACAGCTTCTTGAGCCCGGCGAGGTCCCGGGTGACGCCCGGGTAGACCTCGCTGTAGGTGCCCTCCAGGTAGACGTTCGCGACGGCGGCCGGCCCGCCGTGGCCGGGGCCCGAGAGGTAGATCATGTCCAGGTCGTACGCCCTGATGGCGCGGTTGAGGTGGGCGTAGACGAAGTTCTGGCCCGGGGTGGTCCCCCAGTGGCCCAGCAGCCGACCCTTCACGTGCTCCGGCCTCAGCGGCTCGCGGAGCAGCGGGTTGTCGTAGAGGTAGATCTGCCCCACGGAGAGGTAGTTGGCGGCCCGCCAGTAGGCGTCGATCTTCCCGAGCAGGTCGGGGGTCAGCGTCTGGTTCATGCTTTCCTCGGTTGCGGGCGTAGCAGGGGGCGAGCGCGGTCAGGAGCCCGTCCTCCCGCCGTGGAGCCGGAACACCGTCCGCGCGATGACGACCTCCTCGTCGGTCGGTATGACGCGCACGCCGACGCGGCTGTCGTCGGCGGAGATCACGGGGGCGGAGCCGCCGTTTCTTGCCCCGTCGAGCCGGACGCCGAGGAACCCCAGCCCCCGGCAGATCTCGTCGCGGACCTCGGGCGAGCGCTCGCCGATCCCGCCGGCGAACACGAGCGTGTCGAGCCCGCCGAGCGCGGCGGCGAACCCGCCGACGAACTTCCTCGCCTGGTAGCAGAACAGCTCCACCGCCTCCGCGGCCCGCACGTCGCCGCCGCGGCGGCCGACCAGGTCGCGCATGTCCGAGCTCGTCCCCGAGACGCCGAGCAACCCGCACCGCTCGTTGATGAGGCGGTCCGCCTGCTCCGGCGTCAGCCCCTCCCGGCGCATCAGGTACGTCAGCAGCCCCGGGTCGAGGTCGCCCGGCCGCGTGCCCATGACGAGCCCGGCCGTCGGGGTGAACCCCATCGTAGTGTCGACCGGCCGGCCGCCGCGCACGGCGGCCATGCTCGCGCCGGAGCCCAGGTGCGCCAGGATCACCCTGCCCTCGGCCGCCCCCGGGCCGGCGGCCCGGCCCAGCTCCTCCATGAGGTAGGTGAACGACAGGCCGTGGAACCCCATCCGCCGCACGCCCGCCTCGTCGTAGCGGCGCGGGATCGGCAACAGCCTGGCGACCCGCGGCAGGTCCCGGTGGAACGCCGTGTCGAAGCACGCGACCTGCGGCACGCCCGCGAAGCGCGCCCGGAAGGCGTCGAGCAGCGACAGCTCGCGCGGCAGGTGGGCGAGGTCGAGCGGCCGGGCGCGTCGCAGCTCCGCCAGCACGACGTCCGTCACGTCCTGGTGCTCGACCAAGCCCGGCCCGCCGTGGACGATGCGGTGGCCGACGCCGACGAGGGAAGCCCTGTCGACCCGCCCGTCCAGCCAGTCCCCGACGAGTTCGGCCGCCCGCCCGTGGTCGGAGACGTCGACCGGGCGACGCTCGACCCGCCCGTCCCCGTCGACGCCGGTCGCGACGAGCGTCGCGTCCGGCGAGCCGATCCGCTCGACCAGGCCGGTCATCACGCGGGCCGGCGGGTCGCCGCGCGCGAACACGGCGAACTTGATGCTCGACGACCCGCCGTTCACGGTGACGACGTGCGCCGCGGGCTGCCCGCCCGCGGCGGGCGCGCCGTCCGTCGCCACACGAACGTCGGCGGTGTCGGGGCTGGACGGGGTCATCCTGCGAACCACTTTCGTCGTAGCGGCCACACCTTCGTCGCCCGCGTCACGCCAGCGTAGCAGAGCGAGGCGGCCGACAGTACCGGCCAGTACAGCGGCCGCGAAACGAACCCGAGCGCCGGTGCCAGCGGCGAGAGCCGGAGCCGGAGGCCGATCCCGAGGATCGCCAGCGAGGGGTCACGAGCGGCCAGCTCCGCCGGCTCCGGAGGAAGTGGGTCCGGTTCGCGCGGATCACGTGGGCGGTCGGTGTCTGAGTCACGAGCGACTTGACGAACCACTTGGTCTGGAACGGCGCGGCGTGGCCGGGGCCGCCGGCCCAGCAACTGAAGACCCACGGGAGGAGGGCGAAGGTCGCGTAGTCGAAGACCGAGCTGATCGGCCCGACGCAGAAGTTGAACCGGCGGATCTCGTCGACGTCCATGGGCCGCGGCTGGGCGACCTGCTCCTTGTCGACGGGGCCGGAGGGAATCGGGACCCGCGAGAAGTCGTAGAGCAGGTCGTTCGCGACCACCTGGATCGGGGCCGTCGGCACGAACGGCAGGAATGCGCTCGCGCCCGGCACGTCGAAGCTGTCCCCGAAGTTGCGTCACCCTGATCGAGGCCCGACGGGTTACAATAGCCAGCCGCGCGTGCGGGCCGTGTGCAGCAGGCACCCCCTTCGCGGTAAAAGTCCGACGCCGGCGTGGAGGGGTGGCCGGCATAGAGGAGACATGCCGACGATGGCCTCGTCCGACGACGACCGTGCCCCGCGGCTGTTCCTCGTCCGCCACGGCGACACCGAGTGGGCAGACGCGGGCCGGCACACGGGCTTGACCGACGTGCCGCTGAGCGCGGGCGGCGAGGCCCGCGCCCGCGCGTTGGCTGGACGACTCGCTGGCGAGACCTTCGCCCGGGTGTTTACGAGCCCGCTCGCCCGCGCTCGGCGTACCTGCGAGCTCTGCGGCTGCGCCGGCCGTGCCGAAGTGAACGCGGACCTCGTCGAGTGGGACTACGGTTCTTACGAGGGGCGTACGAGCGGCCAGATCCGGCACGAGCGGCCGGACTGGGAACTCTTTCGTGACGGCGCGCCGGGCGGGGAGTCGCCCGACCTCGTCGCCGCCCGGGCGGATCGGTTTCTGGACGTCGCGCGGTGGGTTGAGGGGGACGTCGTCGCCTTCTCCAGCGGCCATTTCATCCGGGTGCTGGCCGCCCGGTGGCTGGCCCTCCCGCCCTCGGACGCGACCTTTTTCTATACGGCTACCGCGAGCGTGGGCATCCTGGGCTACGAACACGGGCGGGCGGATCGCGTCATCCTCCTGTGGAACGACACGCGACCGTGAAACGGGCCGACGCGACGCCCACCGGGTCCGCGACCGGCTGGGCGGGCGGCAGTCACCGGGCTGGCCGGGTCGGCCGGGCGGGTCGCCGCCGCCGCGCCCGAACGGGTCGCCGGCAGCACCGGCTGCCACCCTCCGCTACCGACGCCGAACCGCGTCACCGTGACCGCCCCGAGCGCGTCGAACGCGGGCACGCCCGGCTCGAAGAGCGGGGCGGGCAGCAGGTACCCCAGCGGCGGCCGGCCGGCGGGCAGGACCTTCAGCCGGGACCGGCCCGCGTCCCGGGACAGCGTCAGCCGGACCGCGGTCGGCCCGGCGTACCCGACCCGAACGTCCCACCGGGCCCGGTTCGTGCCCCGCCACATCAGCTCGTACACTGTTACCGGGTGCTACATCCGCGGCCGCGGAACGGGTCGTTCGGTCCGTGGGGGGCAACTTGGGGAGGACGGGCGGGTCGCCCGCCGCCTCGTTCGTGCTAGTCGTCCATGCCCGCGTTCTCCGCCCGGCCGGCGTGCGGTCCCGGCCTCCGTCGCCCGCCAATCGGTCCGAGGCCGCCCCCCCCTTGCTCTACCTCACGATCGCCTCCTGGGTCGCGCTGGCCGTCGTCGGCGTGCTGGTGCTGCTCGTGCTGTTCGAGCCGCCGCTGCGGTACCGG
>JAQGHJ010000316.1 GCA_028288905.1 Phycisphaerales bacterium
CGGCGTGGGGAAGGAGGGGTGAGGGATGATGCGGGAAGCAGGGAGCTAGAAACAACGGGCGGGAAGCAGGAGTGGGGAAGCATCGTTTTACGGTGTCGACACTGAACAACTGGTTCGTCGGAACGCCCCGGGATCCCGACGGCTGATTCGCGCAGAAATGATCCCCCACGCCGAGGCCGCGGAGCGGGTGGCCGCCCCAGAGTAGCGGCAACGCGCTTGACCGAACGCCCGCCTCGCTTCGCCCTTCCCCCCATGCTCCTGACCGCGACCGACCTGACCTTCTCCTACCCGTCCCGCGGCCCCCGCGCCGGCGCGCCGGCCGCCCCCGCGGACCGCGCGGTCTTGCGGGGCGTCTCGCTGTCCCTCCGCGCCGGCGAGGTCGTCGCGCTGCTCGGCCCGAACGGGTCGGGCAAGAGCACGCTGCTCCGGTGCCTGCTCGGCCAGCTCCCCGCCGCGCGCGACCGCCGGCCCGGCACCGGGCCGGTGACGTGGGACGACAGGCCGCTGGGCGCGTGGCGGCCGCGGGACCTGGCCCGGGTCGTCGCGTACCTGCCGCAGTCCCCGGCGTGGGACGACGGGCAGACGGTGCGGGACGCCGTCGCCGTCGGCCGGGCCCCGTACTGGGGCGCGTTCGGGCTGGAGTCGGCGGGTGACGCGGCCGCCGTCGCCGCCGCGGCCGACGCGCTGGGGCTCGCCGACCTGCTCGGCCGACCGATGGGCGAATTGTCCGGCGGGCAGCGGCAGCGGGCGCTGCTGGCCCGGTGCCTGGCCCAGGAGCCGCGGGCGCTGCTGCTGGACGAGCCGGCCACGTTCCTCGACCTGCGGCACCAGGTCGAGCTGTCGGCCCTGCTCCGGAGGCTGGCGGCCGACCGGGGGATCGGCGTGCTGACGAGCGGCCACGACCTGAACCTGGCCGCCGCCGGGGCCGACCGGCTCGTCCTGCTGAGCGCCGGCCGGGTGGCCGCCGACGGCCCGCCGGCGGACGTGCTTGAGCCCGACCTGCTGGCGGCCGTGTACGGCGTGCCGATGGACCGGATCGACCGCCCCGGCCGGCCGCCGGTGGTGGTGCCGCGGGGGGCGGAGTAGGCGGTGGGCAGAGAGCCGTAGGCCGTGGGGAGGGCGGACGAGACCACCGCGTCCTCGTCGGGCGCGGCGAGCCGGCCTCGGACAGAGCCGCGACCGTCAGGGAGCGGAGGAGTACAAGGCGGTTCGTTCGCGAGGTCCGGCCGCGTCTGACTCCTCCGCTCCCTGACGGTCGCGGCTCTGTCCGAGGCCGCCGTGCGCCAGCGGTTGTCGTGGTATGATCCGATCCCGGAGGCTTGGTCATGACGCTCGCCGATCTGATCGCCCGCAACAATCCCGCCGTCGAACCGGCCCCGAACGACTCGACGCCCGACGAGCCGCGCGCGTTCCGCTGGACGCGGGACGCCTACTACCAGCTGTACGACCAAGGGGTGTTCGACGGGCGGCGGGTGGAACTGCTGGACGGGGAGATCATCGAGATGCCGGCGCAGAAGAACGCCCACGCTTGGGCGATCACGTCGACGGAGCGACAACTCCGGCCGGCCGCAGAACCCGGGAACTGGATCCGCACGCAGATGCCGCTGAACCTATCTCAGTGGTCGGACCCTGAGCCGGACGTGGCCGTTGTGCCGGGAAGCTTCGAATCGTGGAAAGGGAAGGCCCACCCCACGACCGCCCTGCTCGTCGTCGAGGTGAGCGACAAGACGCTCGCCTTTGACCGTCGCGTGAAGTCGGCCCTGTACGCCGCGGCCGGGCTGCGGGAGTACTGGATCGTCAACCTGGTCGACCACCAGCTGGAGGTCCACCGCGACCCCATGCCGGACCGGGCGAACGCCCGCGCGTCGCGGTACGCGACCGTCACGCGGCTAGCGGCTGGCGAGGCCGTGTCGCCGCTGGCGTTCCCGGACGCCAGGGTCGCGGTGGCCGACCTGATCGCGTGAGGCGGGGCGTGCCCCACTTCGAAGGCGGCGTCGAGAACGTCCCGCCGCGTGGCACGGGCATGGACTCATCCCCGTGTCCAAAGCCGCACCGAGGATCACGGACATGCATATGTGTCCGTGCCACGCGGAGCGGCCAAGCCCGATATGGAGGCCGCTTCTCGGGGGCCGGACGTCACGGTGTGGGACGCGTCCGCGGCCGGCGTTTCCGCCGGACGCCGGCCCGCACCGCGACGAGCGCGGCGGCGAGGCACAGGAACCCGCCGACCCAGATCGTCATCTGCCGGGCGTGGAAGTCCCGCGGCAGCAACCGGTCCGCCAGCGTCGGCGGGTCGGGCACGACCGCCGGCCCGTTGGCCGCGTAGAACCCGGCCAGGCCCGCCTCGGCGTCCGGGTCGCCGCCGGCCCGGATCAACCCGTCCTCGTGCGCCTGGTACGCCGCCACCCACGCGTCGGCCGCCGACCGCTCGGCGGCGACGGCCTCGGGGGACAGGTCAGCGTGGTTTTTGACGTACTCGCCGAGCGCCTTCGTCATTGCGTCCAGGTACGCCTGCCGCGGGTGGTTCAGGTCGATCGCGCGGCGGTACGCCCGGTAGGCCAAGTGCTTGTCCCCGCTGGCGGCCAACAGGTCGCCGAGCGTCAGGTACAGCTCGGCCGACGTGCCGGTGCCGAACCGGATCATCCCGACAACGCCGTCGAACACGTCCGGCTCCAGCCCCAGCTCCTCCAACCGCCCGGGGTTGCCGCGACCGGCGTGAGGGATCTTGTCCGGCGTCAGCGCGGGCGAGTCGGCGGGCGCGGCCGACGGGTGGGTGGACGGGCCGGTCGCCGCCACGTTCGCGCCAGCCGGCATCATGGCAGCTGACCCGCCGCCTTCCGTTTTGGCGAAGGACTCGGCTTCGGCATAGAGCCCCTCGCGCAGCGCGAACCCCAGGAAGTTCCGCCCGGCTGCCCGCCGCGGGTCCGCCCGCCCGTCCCGCAGGAACTCGGCCAGCCGCAGTTGGTACGCCTCGCGGTTGAAGTGGGCGGCCGGGTTGATCGCCAGCGCCCGCTTGATCCACGCGATCCCCTCGTCCAACTCGCCCTTGTGGATGTGGAACGTGCCGAGGTTGGCGGCCGTCTCGTACCGGCCGGGCAGGACCCGCTCCGTCTCGCGGGCGACGGCGATCGCCGCGTCGACCTGGCCGCGCTTCTCCAGGGCGACGGCGAGGTTGTCCCGGGCCGGCCCGTTCGCCGGCTCCCGGGCGACCACGGCCCGCATCCGGTCGACCCGGTCGCCGTAGAAGAACGCCGAGTGCCGCTCCCACCGCCCGGCCAGCACCTCGGCGATGCCCGGGAGCCCGCGCCGCTCGTCCCGGATCGTGTCGTAGTCCCACAGGCAGGCGGCGGCGACCGAGCAGCAGCCGGCGACGGTCAGCAGGACGACGGCGAGGCGCAGGCGAGGCATTTGATCCCCCGTCGGCAGGTTGGTCTGATCCACCGCGGCCGGCCCCCCGCGGCACCTTATGCGTACCGCGTCGGGTCCGGGACGCCGGCCTCGGCGAACCCCTTCTTCCGCAGCAGGCAGCTGTCGCACCGGCCGCACGCTAGGACGTCCGCGTCCGACCCAGCCCCGCGGACGATCGGGTCGTAGCACGAGTGGGTCATGCCGTAGTCGATGCCGAGGCCGGTGCCGAGCCTGATGATCTCGGCCTTGCTCAGGTGGACGAGCGGGGCGCGGACGGTGAAGTTCGTCCGCTCGGTCCCGAGCCGGGCCATCGCTTGGAACGCGGCGACGTACTCCGGGCGGCAGTCGGGGTAGCCGCTGTAGTCCAGGGCGTTGACGCCGACGAACACGTCGTCGGCCTTCAGCACCTCGGCCCAGGCCAGGGCGTAGCTCAGGAAGATCGTGTTCCGGGCCGGGACGTACGTGACCGGCACACCGGCCGCCATCGCGGCCTCGTCGCGGTTCTTGGGGACGGCCAGGGCGTCGTCCGTCAGCGCGCTGCGGCCGAACTGGCGGAGGTCGATCGTCACCACCCGGTGCTCGGCCACCCCGTAGTGCCGCGCGACCCGCTCGGCGGCGGCCAGCTCGTGCCGGTGCCGCTGGCCATAGTCGAACGCCATCGTGTAGACCGGGCCGTACCCGTCGGCCTTGGCGATCGCCAGGCAGGTGGTCGAGTCGAGCCCGCCGCTGGCCAGGACGATGGCCGGGCGGGGCGGAGCGGCGGGGGCGGCGTCGGGGGTCATGGCGGCATTGTACGGCGACCGGCCCCGTGGCACGGGCGTCCCGCCCGTGCTAAGGCCGGCGTCGGGCCGGACGCTGGAACGCCTGACCCACTCGCGCGTCCCGGCCCGAGCATGGGCGGGGACGCCCATGCCACCGAAAGGCGGCCCGACCAAGTCTTCGGCCGCACGCCGCGAGCGGCGGTTGGGCCCGCTCACCGGCAGGCCCGTGGTACACTCGTCCCACCCGGCCGAACGGACCCTTGGTTCGCGGGACAGACCCGCCGTACGGCCGCCGCCCCCGGGGATCAGGCCCCGGGGGCGGCGGTACCGGCCGCGGCGGGCCGGCAAGGTCATCCCGCCGGCAGATGTCCGCCCGGGGCGGCTGGCCAACACGGGTTTCCGCCGACGTCAAGCCGCGCCACCCGATTGGTTGTGGGGTCTGGGCCGGCGGCGGACACGGAGAAACGGATGCA
>JAQGHJ010000520.1 GCA_028288905.1 Phycisphaerales bacterium
GAAATTTTGAGGCCAACGTTTTTCTTGGCTTGCGACTCTCATTTTCGCAATGGAAGTGGCGTCCGCGGGTCGATGGGTCGGACTGCGGGGCCCCCGCGCGGGGGCGGGGGGGACCGACGGCGGGGTAAAGTGGTCGGCATGGACCTCGCCGCCCAGTTCTTCCAGGCGTTCATCCCGCTGTTCGTCGCGATCGACCCGGTCGGGCTGGTGCCGATCTTCCTGGCGGTGACGGCCGGCGTCGGGGCCGAGCGGCGGCGGCGGGTGAGCTGCGAGGCGGTCGGGGTGGCGGCCGCGATCTCGCTCGGGTTCATGTTCGTCGGGCAGGCCCTGTTCGCGTTCCTCGGGGTCCGGGACTACGACTTCATGATCGGCGGCGGGGTGCTGCTGCTCGTGCTGGCCGTCCTCGACCTGGTAATGCACGGCAAGCCGGCGGTCGAGGAGGCGGACTTGGTCGGCATCGTCCCGCTGGCCATGCCGATGATCGCCGGGCCGGCCACGCTCACGACGGTGCTCGTGCTCCGCGGGCGGTACGGGGCGTCGTGGACCGCGCTCGGGCTGTCGGCGAACCTGCTGCTGTTGCTCGGCGTGCTGCTGATGAGCGGCCGGATCGCCCGCCTCGCCGGCCCGGCCGCTATGCGGGCCCTGAGCAAGCTGGTCATGATCCTCCTGGCCGCCATCGCCGTGAGCTTCATCCGCACCGGCGTGGAGCGGGCGATGGGGAGGTGAGGGCGGGGCCCGAGGGAAATATGTGGGGGGTATCGGAGTGACGGGGTGCCGATGTGGACGCCGGCCGCCGCGCACGCATCTGTCCCCGCACCCCGTCACTCCGATAACTCGGCACCCCGACACTTCCCCCCGCCGCACCTCCCCTCCCGCCCGCCGGCCGCTATACTCCCGGCCCATATGGACGAAACGATTCGGGACCGGCTCCGCCCCGGGGCGCGGGTGCGGGTGACGCAGCAGATCGCCGCCCGGCACTACGCGCTGGCGAGCGAGGTGTTCGGGACGGTGGTGTCGTACGAGCAGAAGCGGACCGGCTCGTGGTACGCCCACTCGAAGGACGACAAGCTCTGGCTCGACCGGCTGCTGATCAAGAAGGACGATGGCGAGTTGACCACCCTGAACCTCGACGAGTTCTCCCGCGTCCAGTTCGACGACGCCGCCCCGACCGTCGGCTGACGGAGGCGGGTGGCGTGGGAGGGGACGCCGCACGGCCGGATGTGCCGGCCGCTCGGGCCACGCGTAAGGGCGACGTTTCCTCGGTCGCTAGTCGATCGGCCGGCACAGCCGGCCCTACGACGCCACATTGATCGCGAAGACGATCGCGAAGACGCCGACATTCAGCACTTCGTACTCAGCACTCAGCACTTCTTCCTCCCCCCTCCCCATGGACGCAGCCGTCTTCGGCCTGATCGTCGCCGACCTGATCGCCGAGCCGTTCGACCTCCGGCGGCCGCCGCCGCCGGGGGCCCTCGTGCTGTGCAACTCGATCCGGCTGACGACCGGCGGGAACGTGTGCAACACCGGGATCGCGATGGCGAAGATGGGCCTGTCCGTCGCCGCCGCCGGGCTGGTCGGGGAGGACGTGCTCGGGGCGACCTTAACGGCCGAGCTGCGGGAGGCGGGGGTGGACACGTCCGCGGTGTTCCCGACGCCCGGCGTCCAGACGTCGGCGACCGTCGTCGCGGTCGAGCCCGGCGGGGAGCGGTGCTTCTTCCACACAACCGGGGCGAACAGCCGGCTCGACGCGGCCGCGTTCCGCCGGTGCCTCCCGACCCTCGCCCGGTGCCGGTGGGTGCAGGTCGGGTATTTCGGCCTGCTCCAATCGCTGACGCCGGACCTGCCCGACCTGATCGCCGAACTGCGACACGCCGCCCCGGGCGTGAAGGTGGCGCTGGACACGGTGAACCCGCCCGGCTCGCGGGCCGACCTCGACCCGATCCTGCCGCACCTGGACCTGTTCGCGCCCAGCCGGACCGAGGCCGTCGCCCTGACCGGCGACACCGACCCGGCCCGGATGGTCGCCAGCTTCCGCCGGCACATGCCCCGCGGGGTGATCGGCATCAAACTCGACGCCGAGGGGTGTTACCTCGACGACGGGGCGGCCGCCACGTTCGTCCCGGCGTGCCGGGTGGACGTGGTCGACACCACCGGGGCGGGCGACTCGTGGTTCGGCGGGCTGCTCGCCGCCCTGATCAAGGGGATGCCGCTGCGGGCGGCGGGGGCGTTCGCCAACCGTGTGGCGGCGGACTGCTGCACCGCGCTCGGCGCGTCGGCCGGCGTGCGGTCGTTCGAGGACACGGTGGCCCGGGCGTGACCTCGGGACACGCCTCAGGCTTGGCGGGCCAGACCTACGAGGGACGATTGGTGAGCGACCGGCTCGAAGAGGATGGGTACGCGATCCGCCCTGGCGTCGTCCCGCCCGACGTGATCGACCGGCTGATCGGAGAGCTGTCGTCCTTGGCCGCGAGCGAAGCCGTCCGGGGCCGGGCCGACCGGGTATTCGCCGTGCGTAACCTGCTCGCCCTCTCGCCCGGCGTTCGGGAATTGGTCCGCCTTGCCGCGGTTCGGCGGGCGGTGGAGGCGGTGATCGGGGAGGGGGCGAAGGTGGTCCGGGCGATCCTGTTCGACAAGGTGCCGGGGGCGAACTGGAAGGTCGCGTGGCACCAGGACCTCTCCATCGCAGTCCGCCAGCGGCGCGACGTGCCCGGTTTCGGCCCGTGGTCCGTCAAGGCCGGCGTGCCGCACGTCCAGCCGCCGGCGGAGCTGTTGGGCCGAATGTTGACCCTGCGGCTGCACCTGGACGACTGCGGCGAGGCGAACGGCCCGCTGCGAGTGCTGCCCGGTTCCCACCGGCACGGGTCGCTCGCGCGGGCGGAGGTGGAGCGGTGGCGAGGGGAAGGGTCGGCCGTCGCGTGCCATGTGCCGGCCGGCGGGGCGGTGCTGATGCGGCCGTTGCTACTGCACGCGTCGTCGGCCGCCACCGCGGCGGGGCACCGGCGGGTGGTGCACCTGGAGTGGTCGGCCGACCCGCTGCCCGACGGGCTGCACTGGCACGAGCAGGCGTGAAGCCGTCCGTTACGCGTGCTCAGCCGCTTCGGCCCCGTCAGCGTATGGTGCCAAGCCGTCGTACGAACCGCATCACGAAGGAGGACCGCCGTGTCGATGCCGATGGTCGGGAGTTGGGTCGTGGTTGTGAACGCCGTCCGCCCGTTTGCCATTCACGGCGACGGGTATCTGGAACTGCACGTGACGAACGAGGCCGACGGGTCGCAGCACCTCGTCCGGGTGCCGGGACATGCGACAGCCGGGCCGGTGGCTGCCGGCGACCGTGTGACATTGACGTTCCTCATGGGGCAGGTGACGGAGGTCCGGCCGGCGTGAGCGCGGCACGTGAGGAGGAGGGATGAGTGGGCGACAGAGCGCGGGCCGCATTTGGCCGCTGAAGCGGCCATGCCGCGCCCTGCCTTTCCGGAGTCGCGTTCCCCACGGTCGGGCAGGCTTGCCGAAGGCGACCCGCCGACTACAGTAGCCCGACTCATGACCCCGCCGGACTCGCCCGCCGCCCGCATCTATCCGCCGCAGCCGTTCGTCGTCGCCCTGGCCGCGTGGGCGGTGCCGGGATTCGGCTACGCGTTGGTCGGCCAGCGGACGAGGGGCGTCATTGTCGGGATAACCGTCGTGCTGCTGTTCGTCGCCGGCCTGCTGATCGGCGGGATCCGGTCGTTGGAGGTCCCGATGGCCAAGCGGGAAGAGGTCCAGGTCCGCGAGCTGGAGCGGGGCGGCGTTCCCGACCCGCGGGAGCCGCGGATGGCGTTCGGCGACGAGGTCCGGGGCAAGCCGTGGTCGATCGCGCAGTTCTTCAACGGGCCGATCGCGTTTGTCGCCGGCTACTTCAGCGTCCGGGCCGGGACGGTCGATCCGTCCACGCGGCAGACGCCGGGCGTCGAGTCGCACGCCCGCGTGAATGAGATCGCCGTCCTGTACACCGCCGTCGCCGGCATGCTGAACCTGCTCGCGATCATCGACTCGGCCCACCGGGCCGGCCGGCTGCTGGAGACCCCGTGATCGCCATGTTCGCCCCGCTCGCCGCCGCCGCGCTCCTCGCGCAGGCGGACCCGGCGTCCAACCCGCCCGCGTTCCACTACGTGCCGTTCCTCAAGCCGCTGCCGGTATGGGGCGACCGGGCGTGGCCGTGGCTCTTGCTGCCGCTCTGCGTGGCCGTGGCGGTCGTGTACAAGTCGATCAAGTGCCGGACCGTGCGGCAGGTGCCGAAGGAGGCCGCCCTGCTAACGGTCTGGATCGTCGCCGGGATGCTGATCGCCGCCGTCGTGCTGGCGGCGATCGTGGAGGGGCTGGAGCGGGCAAACAGCTGACGCCGACCGCTCGCGGCGGGAGCAACCGAGCCTAACAAATGAGGCGGGCCGGACAGTTTTCGCTGCCCGGCCCGCCTCGGCTCGTTTCTGCTGTGTTCACCGTCCCGCGCTCACACCCGTGGCGGTCGACCGCTTAGGCGACCACGGCCGGCCCGTGATGGGCCGCCTCTTCGAGCCGCTCGGCTTCTGTCTTCGGCTTCACCCGGAGGACGCCGTCCTCCATGACGAGCCGGATCTTCGCCAGCGCCTTGTTCTGGATCTGGCGGACCCGCTCCTTCGTCACGCCGATGATGCGGCCGACCTCTTCGAGGGTCAGCGGGTGATCGTCCTGTTGCTGCCAGTTGAACCGGCGGATGATCACGGTGCTCTCGACGTCGGTCAGGTCGGCGAGGTTGCGGTCGACGATCTGCTTCAGCTCGTCGATGCAGTCCTCCTCGACCATGTCCCGCTTGCGGTCGGACCAGTCGGACTTCTCCATGTCCGGCTCGAACTCGACCGGGAACCGCATCTTGTGCCGGCTGCTCTTCAGGGCCGTCCGGCTGAACGCCTTGAGGATCGCGCGGCACGCGTACGTGCTGAACTTGAACCCGCGGTCGATGCTGAACTTGTCGACGGCGCGGATCAGGGCCATGTTGCCCTCGCTCACCACCTCGGCGAAGTCCACGTCGCCCAGCCGGGTCCGCTTGGCCATCGCCAGCACCAGCGCGAGGTTGGTGCGCGTGAGGTACTCGCGGAAGTGCTCGAACCGGCGGTGCCAGTCGACCACCTGCTCGGCCAGTTCGCGGGTGAGCCCGTCCTTCGTCACCTTCGCTTGCAGTTGCGTCAGTTTCCGCTTGCTGAAATTGAAGCGAAGGAACATCAGCCGCTCCTGGGCGGCCGTCATCAGCGTCGGGGCCCCGACCAGCGCTTGGTCGACCGCCTCGTCGCGGGTCGGCTGGTACCAGGAGACGAGCGGCAGCGACGGCTCGGCGTCCTCAAACAGCGTCTTTTCGATGCCGGCGTCCTTGAACAGCTCGCTGTCCATGAACGCGTAGTTCTGGGCGAGGAGCAGCTCAGCCTTCTGGCGGAGCGCCCGGGGAATCCCACTTGAGCGGGGGGTCTTAGTCGTTGTTGGGGTCGTCATCATTGGCATGCCCTCCCTCCCTTCCGTATTGTTGAACGTCGCACGGGCAGCCGATCTGACACCCTGATCTTTTGGCAGCCGCTTCGACAGGAGCCGCCCGACGGGTGCCTCGGCCGCGTGATCCGCTTTGCGAGTAACCATCCTTGTCATACGCCGGGCATCCCTTCGATGTTCGCTGTGTAAGCTTCTGGCCGAACTAGCTTTGCGTGGAAAATTCACGCATCTTCAGTGGCCCTTCGGTGCGGCTTACGACTCGGTTATCGCTACCCCAAAGACGGCTCACATCTCCGAGGCAAACAACCGTTTGAAAGTAATTCGCAAGTCAGGTGCCGCAACGGTTTCAAAAAGACGCGGGCTGGCGCAACAGTGAGTTCTCCATGCTGACTCTATGCTTCGGCGGCACCTTTAACCCCATTCATCACGGACACTTAATCTGCGCCCGAGCGGTGGCCGAGCGGCACGGGTTCGGGAAAGTCCTGCTCATTCCCAGTGCCATCCCACCCTTAAGAGCGGCGGAGCAGGACATGGCTTTGGCAGTTGATCGACTGCGGATGTGCCAAATTGCCGTAGACGGCGATTACCTGTTCGACGTGTCAGGCATCGAGCTGGAACGAAAGTCTCCCAGCTACACCCTGGACACCGTCCGCGCCCTAAAAGCGGAGGGCCACCACCACATCGCCTGGCTCGTGGGCGGTGACACGCTTCCCAACCTACACCGCTGGCACGAGGCGGGTCAGCTCGTTCGGGAAGCCCGTATGATCGTGATGGCCCGACCCGGGTGGGATTACCCGTGGGAGTCGCTGCAGCCGGAGTTTCGAGACCTGAAGCAAAACGTAACGGCGGCCCCGCTGGTGGAGATCAGCGCGTCCGACATCCGCCAGCGCGTGCGGGCGGGCCTGAGCATTGACTACCTGACGCCGCCGGGCGTCGCCCAATACATCCGGCACCGTCGGCTCTACGAGGTCTGAGGAGGTGTGGTCACAGCCGAAACAATAGCCGTCTACGCAGCAGGGCCGGCGGTGCCGACCGTTCGCGGTGCGAACGGGCGACGCGGCCGGCCCTGGAATCGACCTGCGGTGCTATACGCTGCGGGCGATCATTCGCCTGCAGCGGGGCGGACGGTCGTCCGCCGGCCTGGGGTGGGGGCTGGCGGGGTGTAGGGCAGGGCCTCAATCGCGCCGATCAGCCCGGCCCGCCACGTCTGGAGGAAGTGGAGCCGCAGCCGCTCGCGGACGAGGTCCACGTTGCTGGCTTCGAGAAAGCCCTGGAGGACCGTCCCCGCCCCGCGCTCTGCGGCCGGCGACTCGGTGGCCGGGCCGGACGCGGCCGACTCCGCGTAGATGCCCCCGCCGAGTGGCCGCAGCGCCGTCGGGTCGGTGAACCGGGCGAGGTGGATCCGCCCGACCGCGGCCGGCGTCGGGCTGTCGGCCGTGTCCCGGGCCGCCGCCACCCGCCCGGCCGCGTCGATCGTCAGCTTCGTCGTCCCCGGCGGCAGCAGCAGCGGCGGGATCAGCTTGTACCCCTCGGCCTCGCCCACCACGACCTCGCCCTTGCGGTTCATGTACAGCCGGCCGTTGCGGGTGAAGCCGACCGAGCTTTCCGGCTTCTCCGGCGTGTACACCTGCACCTGCAGGAACCCGTCCCCTTGGATCGCCACGTCGAGCATCCGGTGCGTCGGCTGGAGCTCGCCGTCGGTCACGTCGAGCTGGCGGGCGACGTCCTTGCCGTCTCCGACGGCCGTCCGGGACCCCTTGAACCCGACGGTCTCGATGTTCCGCAGGTTCTCGACGATCACCTGCTGGGCGGCATCGATGGCGGCGAGCGTGTCAACGAGCGGGGCGACGGCCTTCTCGCTCGCCCCGAGCGCGACGGCCGCCCGCGTCGGCGGGGCGAGCGGGGGCTGCATCGCCTCGTTCAACATCGCGTCGATTTCCGCCCGCTGCGCCCGCTTGCGCTCGGTGCCCGAGGCGGCGGCGTCCGGCTCCACCGGCGGTTGGCCCGGCCG
>JAQGHJ010000525.1 GCA_028288905.1 Phycisphaerales bacterium
TCTTGGCGTACCCGAGGAACACGTGGTCGTCGTCCTTCACCTCGACCACCTTGCCGGTCCCGCCCTGGGTGGCGAACCAGATCTTCTCCCACGCCTCGTCCACCTCGGCGGTGTTCATCGGCCGGCCGTGAAGGCCGCCGTCCGGGGTGCGGGAGACGAACATCGCGTCGCGGATGTCGTTGATCATCGCGCGGACCTTCGCCCGCTTCTCGCTCTCGGTCTTGTGCTCGGTCGCCATGCGGTCCTCCGGTTGAAACAGCGGCCACAACCGTGCCGCCCGGCGCATGCTAGCGCGGTCGGAAGGCGAGCAGCCACGATGAAATTGCTTTCAACCCCCGGAGTCCGCCCACCACTCGTCACACCGGCCGGCTCTCGATGACCTCGACCCAGTTGCCGCCGGGGTCGCGGACCAGCAGTGACCGCTGGCCCGGGTTCAGCCCCCGCTGAGGGGTGTACTCGACCTCCAGCCCGTTCAACCCTTCGATCACCGACGCCAGCGACGGCACCTCGACGCCCTGCGCCCGGACCGAGTTCCGCTCGATCAGCGGTTCGCGGACGTGGAACGAGACGCGGCAGTTCTCCGCCCGGTACACCGGCCCCTGCAGGGCGTCGGCCGGCACGGGCGGCAGCGGACGGTCGACCCGGGCCGGCGGCACGACGGGGACGGCGGCGCCGAGGATCGGCTCGACGAGCCGCAGGGCCGGCGGCGGCTCGTCCGCCCGCTCGAACCTCAGCACGCCGACGTAGAACGCGTCCAGTTCCCGCTCCCGCCCCGGGGCGGTGACCAGCACGACGTCCGCGACGGCCACCAGTCGGACCGGCGGCGGTTCCGGCACGGTCGGCCGGCGGTCCGGGCGGATCTCCAGCGGGTCGGCGCTGTCGGCAAGCTCCATCATGGGGATCTCCGTCATCGGATGAGCGTTGACCGGCTCTCACCGTCCTCGGCGAACATACGCGTCGTTAGGCCGACGGCCAACCGACTCGACGGGGTCGCGCGAGGTGGCCCAATCACTTCGCCTCCCCCCAGTTCTTCGCCCACGCCGCCTCGACCTTCAGCGGCACCTTCAGCCCGAGCCGGTCGCCGGCCCGGATCATCTCGGCCCGGATCGCCTCCGCCTCGTCGGCCGCGGCCGCCTCGGGCGTCTCGAACACCAGTTCGTCATGTACCTGCAAGAGCATTTTGCTAGGGCGGTTGTCCTTCCGCAGCCGATCGTACACGTTCACCATCGCGACCTTGATCAGGTCGGCCGCCGTCCCTTGGACCACGCTGTTGATCGCCACCCGCTCGGCCGCCGCCCGCATGTGCCCGACGCCGCTGGCGATCTCCGGCACCGGCCGGCGACGGCCGAGCATCGTCTTGACGTACCCGAGCTCCTTCGCCTGCGCGACGCAGGCGGCCAGAAATTCCTGAATCTTCGGGAACCGCTTGTTGTACGAGTCGATCAGCTCCTGGGCCGCCTTCACGCTCAGCCCCTCGATACGCCGCGCCAGCCCGAACGCGCTGACGCCGTACACGATCCCGAAGTTGATCGTCTTGGCGTACCCCCGCTGCTCGCGGGTCACGCCCTGCAGCGTCGTGCCGAACACCTCGGCCGCCACCGCCCGATGCACGTCCTCGTCGGCCTCAAACGCCCGCAGCAGTGCCGGCTCCTGGGAGAGGAACGCGAGGATGCGCAGCTCGATCTGGCTGTAGTCGGCCGCCAGCAGCACGTTCTTCGCCGCGTCGCCCGGCACGAACGCGAGCCGGATGCGGCGGCCCTCGTCCGTCCGGATCGGGATGTTCTGCAGGTTCGGCTCGGACATGCTCAGCCGCCCGGTCGCTGCACCCGTCTGGTTGAACCCGCCGTGGATCCGACCGGTCCGCGGGTTGATGTACTCGGTGAGGTTGTCGAGGTACGTGTTCTTGAGCTTGACGAGGCTCCGGTACTCCAGGATCAACTTCGGCACCGGGTGCTCGGTGCTCAGCTTCTCCAGCACCTGCACGTCGGTGCTCGGGCCGGTCTTCGTCCGCTTGACGACCGGCAGCTTCAGCCGGTTGAACAGCACGTCGGCGAGCTGCTTCGGCGAGTCGGGATTGAAGTCGCTCCCGGCCTCCTCCAGCACCTTGATCCGCAGCGCCTCGGCCCGGGCGCCGAGCACCTTGCTCTGCTCCGCCAGCACGGCCGGGTCGACGGCGATGCCGTTGAACTCCATCTCGGCCAGCACGTCGATCAGCGGGACCTCGACCTCGTCGTTGAGCGTTTGCAGCTCCGGCACCTCGGCCAGCCGGCCGCACAGCAGGTCGGCCAGGCGGTAGGTGACGTCCGCGTCCTCGGCCGCGTACCGGCCGACCTTGGCGACGTCGACGAGGCCCATGTGCGTCTGGGTTTTGCCCTTCCCGATGATCGCGGTCGTCGTGATCTTCTCGAACCCGAGCAGGTCGCGGGCGAGCGGGTCCATGCCGTATTGGTTCCGCCCGGCGTCGAGCAGGAACGCGGCCACCATGGTGTCGGTCGACACGCCCCGCAGCGTCACCCCCAGGTTCCGCATCACGAGCTGGTCGTACTTGATGTGGTGGCCCACCTTCTTCACCGCCGGGTCTTCCAGGACCGGCTTCAGCGCCGCGATCGCGGCAGCCGGTTCGATCCGAGCGGCACCCTCGGGCCCGGCCACGACGACGTAG
>JAQGHJ010000535.1 GCA_028288905.1 Phycisphaerales bacterium
CCGTGTCCATCGTGTTCGACCGGGTGAAGGCGGCGCTGGGGCTCGGGCACCTGCTGGTGGCCGGGCCGACCGACCGGACCGTCGCCCGGGCCGCCTGCTGTGCCGGGGCGTGCGGCGGCGACCTACTCGACTCGGCGATCGCGGCCGGCGTCGACCTGTACCTGACCGGCGAGATGCGTCACCACGACGCCCTGAAGGCCGCCCGGGCCGGCGTCACCGTCGTCTGCACCCTGCACTCGAACAGCGAGCGGGCGGCCCTGACGCGGCTGGCGGCGATGCTGGCCGAGCGATTGCCGGACCTCGCGGTCGTCCTGTCGCGGGAGGACCGCGATCCATTCAGCATTGTCTGACCGACCCTGGCCACCGCGGGGAGCCCCAAGATCAGTTCGGGCGACGTCTCGTACAGCCCCCCGTGGCACGGGTTTGTAACCCGTGCGGTTTGCTCCTGCCTGAGACACGACACGCCGGTGAGACGAGTCAGCACGGGTTACAAACCCGTGCCACGGGGGATCGGCCCTCCCCCGCCACTTCACCTTTTCGACTCACTGCTCAGGATCCGCCTCGGGGCCGTCAGGCTCCGCCGCCCGCTCGACCTCCTCGACGGCGACGTCCGACACGTCCCGCGTGAGCGGGAACGCCGACCGGAGGGTCGCCGTCGTCGCGTCGCCCGCCCGGGTCCACAGCTTGGCGAACGCCTCCAGTTCCCGAGCCGACCGGCGGACCACGACGCGGGCCAACTCCAGCACCCGCTCGCTGCCGGCAGCGTCGTGCAGGGTCAGCTCGGCCGCGACGACTTCCCGCAGCGCCCGGTCGGCCAGGACGACGAGGTCGTGCCAGTCGCCGAGCAGGTCCTGCATCCGCTTGAACCGCCGCAGCAGCCCGGCCCCGGGGGACCGGCCGGCGGCGGCGGCCATCTCCAGCGTGTACCGCAGCGCCTTGCCGGCCACCCGTAGGGCGTGCGGGTCTTGACGGCCAACGGCCACCCCCAGCACCGCTCCGCCGGCCATACTCGCCCCACCGCCATCGGCACCGCGGACGCCGGCCGCCAGCCGGTCCGCCCGTTCGGCGAACGCGTCGACCTGCCGGTGCAGGGATTCGGCCAACAGGCAGTCGACCGCGTCGTGCGCCTGCGCCACCTCGTCCCGCACGGCCGACCATGCGTCGACGGACCTCAGCGCGCCGGCGGCCGACTTATTCCTGGCCTTGGCTTGCCGGCTTTCCCGATTGGCGGCCACCCGGTCCCTTAGCCAGCCGGCCGCGGCGGCATGTCGAGCGTCCTTCGCCAGCGCGTCCAGCAGGGCGACCATCACGTCCGCGTCCCGCAGCGGGCCGAGCCGGCGGCGGAGCTTCTTCAGCCCGGCTGCCAGTGGCTTACGGTGCCGCTTGCCGACGACCGGGCTCGTCAGGTCCAGCGCGGCCGACAGCCGGCGGGTCGCCACCCGGGCGGCGTGGACGTCGTCGGGGTCGAACACCTCCAGCGCGGCCGGGGCCCGCTCGTGCAGCTTGGCCGCCAGGGCGTCGAGGTGTTCGAGCAGCCCGGCCCCGACCGACTTCGCTGATAGACGTCCCATGATGAAGGTGATCTTACCTGCCACCCGGACCCCCGGCGGCACCGGAGGACGCTACAATGTCGAGTCCCCCATCGAAACGTCCCGGCCACCTTCCGGCCGGGCTTGCGCGACCGGCCGCGGGGCTGTGGAAGTCCGGCCGGGGTTACGGAGAGAGGAACCGCCTTGTCCGACCAGAAGCGAACCGAAATGTCCGTCGACCGCGAGCGGGCCGTCCTCGTCGGCGTCATGTTACCCGGGTCGACGGCCGACCCGCGCGACCCGCTCGCCGAGCTGGCCTCGCTCGCCAAGACGGCCGGGGCGCGGGTCGTCGGGCAGGTGCTGCAGAAGAAGCAGAAGCCGGACGCCGGCACGTACATCGGCAGCGGCAAGGCCGAGGAGGTCGCCCAGCTCGCCAAGCGGGAGGGGGCCAACGTCATCCTGTTCGACAACGACTTGTCGCCCGGGCAGATCGGGTCGCTCGAGAAGATCATCAACGAAGAGGTCGGCACCCCCAAGGGCGAAGAAGGGATTAAGGTGCTCGACCGGTCCGAGCTGATCCTCGACATCTTCGCCACCCGGGCCCAGACCCGCGAGGCCAAGCTGCAGGTCGAGCTGGCCCAGATGCAGTACACCTACCCGCGGCTGATGAAGATGTGGGGCCACCTCGAACGCATCCAGAGCGGGGCCGGCGGCGGCATGGGGCTCGGCACCCGCGGCCCGGGCGAGACGCAGCTAGAGACGGACCGCCGGCTCGTCCGCAACCGGGTGTCGGTGCTGCGGCAGGAGATCGAGACGATCCAGGCCCGCAAGAGCCGGCAGGTGGCGGCCCGCAACCTCGAGCACTTCACCGTGTGCGTGGTCGGGTACACGAACGCCGGCAAGAGCACGCTGTTCAACACGCTGACGGCCGCCGGCACGTACGCGGACGACAAGCTGTTCGCCACGCTCGACACCAAGACCCGGAGCTGGAAGCTGGAGCGGGGGACGGAGGTGA